>PKCQ01000504.1 GCA_002862265.1 Planctomycetaceae bacterium
GGCGACTACATTTACGAGTACGCCTCGGGGCGAAACGGTAAAGTTCGGTCCCATCTAGGCCCGGAAATCGAATCACTCGGCGACTACCGAGTCCGGCTTTCGCAGTACAGGTCCGATCCACTCCTGCACAACATGCATGCAAAGTGTCCTTGGTTTGTCACCTGGGATGACCACGAGTTTGACAACAACTACGCGGACCTTGTCTCAGAAGAGAGGGGGATCGACCCGCTGGCATTTATGACGCGGCGGACGGCTGCCTATCAGGCCTACTACGAAATGATGCCACTGCGTCGTCGCTCAATGCCTCAAGGCCCTCATATGCAACTCTATCGTCGAGCTCCGTTTGGACGCTTGGCGGACTTGATGGTCCTTGACACTCGCCAATACCGCACCGACCAACCCAATGGCGACCGGCGTTCACCACTAAATGAACAAGCTCTCAACGCAGAAAATTCCTTGCTCGGTAGCGAGCAAAGAAACTGGCTCTACAAGTCTCTGATCAACTCGCGTGCAACTTGGAACGTGCTGGCTCAACAAGTCATGATGGGGCTGGTTGGACGCCCCAAAGGTGACGACACAGTTGACTACTCGATGGATCAATGGCCTGGCTACGCTTCAGAGCGAATCCAACTGATGAAATTCATGGCGGAGCGGCGCGTGCCGAACCCGGTTGTCTTGACGGGCGACATTCACTCCAATTGGGCCAACGAGCTACGAATCGACGACCGCGACCAAGATTCGCAAAAGGTTGCAACTGAATTTGTCGGGACATCAATCTCCAGCGGCGGTAATGGAGAAGACAAGCCGTCCAGCCTGGACGCGCTGATTTCGAAAAACCCCTTCGTCAAATTCCACAACCGCCAGCGCGGCTATATCCGCTGCACTGTGACACCCGAGACTTGGATCAGCGATTACATGGTCGTCGATCAAGTGCTCAAACCAGGCGGCACCACATCAGCTCGAGCGTCTTTTGTGGTAGAGGCCGGCGATCCCTCAATCCACACCGCGTAACAATGAAGCTTCCCCACTTCATAAATCCACCTGGAGACACACTATGCTTTCGAACAAAAGTTCCGTTTTACGGCGGCATGCGAACCGTCGAACCTTTTTGGGCGTTGCTGGCCTAACCTCTGCGGCAGCACTGCCACTTCCGGCTATCCATGCATCGGATAAGTCAGGAACCAAGAATGCGATTATCGGTGAAGGCGAGCATACCTACGAGTGCATTCACGATTGGGGGATGGCGAACTTGCCCAAGGGCGCATCCTACGGCAACGCCTCGCACGGTGTAACGATAGATTCCGAAGGCCTGATCTACATCACACACAATCAAGGCAACCCAGGATCTATTTTCGTATTCGAGCCAGACGGCACTTTCGTCAAGAACATGGGCGCCTTCCACGTCGCTGGTAAAACAAGCCGCGGACACGGGATCGACTTGCGTAAAGAAGGCAACGAAGAGTTCATATACCTCGCCGCGAGCGACTCCAAACTCGGCTTTGCCAAACTCAATCTAAATGGTGAAGTGGTTTGGCGGAAAGAGCTAGAGCAGCTAGCAGAAGAAACAGGTAAGTACCCGAAGGGCGCACGCTACAGGCCAACCAACACCAGTTTCGCACCTGACGGAGGCTACTTCCTGGGTGACGGTTACGGAAGCAACTGGATTCACCAGTATGACAAAGAGGACAACTATGTTCGGTCGATCGGCGGAAGTGGAAAAGCCGACGGGCAATTCCAAACTCCGCACGGGCAATGGCTGGATAACCGTGATGGTCCCCCTAAGCTCGTCGTCGCAGACCGTGCGAACAAACGGTTGCAATGGTTTGATATGGCTGGCAAGCATCTCAAGACATTGGGTGGGTTCCTTTTCCCCGCTGACATCGACGTTCAAGACGATTTGATGCTTGTGCCGGATCTGCACTGCCGCATCACAATCCTCGACAAAGAAAACAACGTCATCGTTCATCTTGGCGATAACGCTGCTTGGCGCGAAGTGGCTCTCAAAGGCTTCAAAATGCGAGGCCAACGTCCGAAATGGGAAGCCGGCAAGTTTGTTCACCCACACGACGCGTGCTTCGATCAAGACGGAAACATATTCGTCACCGAATGGGTCAAAACCGGCCGCGTCACGAAGCTCCGGAAAGTGTGATTGAGAGCTATATTCCTTGCCGCTCCGTGCAAAAAGTCAGCGAACTAATGTTAATTGTTGTGTTTTGAGCTGTGGAATCAGACGGCGTTTTCCTGCATGATTCCGTCTTTGAACTGTATCCCTTGAAGCAGGAGTGGAAGTTTCTCTTTCCCTCTCAGAGTAGCTTCCATTTCCTGGCAGCAACCTGAGCGAGTTTGAGCATTATGGCTAGGCTGGCCCGAAGGGTGCCATAGCCTTTCGTCTTGCGATGTCCAAGTCGCAGGGTGGCGAAGGTGGACTCGATCGGATTGGTACTCCGTAGGTGCCCCCAAAGCTCGGCTGGAAAGTCGCAAACCGCGAGGAGTACTTGACGATCGTTGACAAAACTGTGCCATGCACCTGATAATTCCTCTGGTACTTTCTAGGAAGTGGTAGAAAGCCTTAATTGCATTCTCTTTGTCTTCAGCTTGTCAGATCTTGTAAAAATCGGTTTTGGCTTGTGGCTGCACGCTACGCGGCAGCTTATTGAGTACATTAGCCGTCTGGTGTACCCAGCAGCGTTACCCCTTGGTCTCGGGGGATGTCTCCCGCAATGCAGCCCAGAATCCAAGTCCACCATCTCCCACAACGCTTTGT
>PKCQ01000508.1 GCA_002862265.1 Planctomycetaceae bacterium
TTCAGTCCAGGTTAACGTAACCCAAGCGGCTGAAAGAGCACAAATCAATGCGACCAACGCACTTGCTTCCGACGCGCTTGTCATCGATGGTTCGAATAACGCATTGCAAGTTACGGTGTACGGCAAAGCCAGCGAGACGCTCATGCTGACGGCTGGCACTTACACACGAATCGAGTTGGCCGATCACTTGCAAAGCGTCATTAACTCCTCAACCGAACTTGGCCAGAACGACGTCATTGTTTCTGTTGGCAACGATAATCGCTTAAATATTATCTCCGAGAAGTACGGTGCAGCGTCGCAAGTATCTAGCGTATCAGGAAGTTCCTCAGCGAGGATCGGTTTCACAGGAGCTGAAAATGCAAGCGGACAAGATGTTCTTGGCGAATTCATTGTCAATGGCAAGGTTGAAGTAGCCAACGGGACAGGTCGACTGTTGCTTGGCGATCCAGACAACGAAAACACGGCCGATTTACAAGTAGAAGTCACTCTAACCGCAGCTGACATTGTTGCCGGCAATGAAGGCCAGCTGAATGTGTACCGAGGCATCACCGGCCAGCTTTCGACTTTGGTCTCGGACTTTGTCAGTGTCGACAACGGACTGCTGAAGACGCTGGACCAGGACTTCGAAGCTCGCATTAAACTGATTGAAGATCAGATAGTTCGTGTGCAAGAAACAACGGAATCCAAACGGGAAGACCTGATCCGAGAGTTTACAGCCCTTGAGAGCATTCTTAGTGAATTACAGAACCGTGGCGATTTCATTAGTAGCCAGCTGAACTCCATTCGTGGCGTTAGTGGTGGCGGAAACAGTAACAAGTAGCCTGGTTAGAGAACGGTAGCCCACAGTGCCGTTCCTGTTTTACGCAGAAACAATGGATTTGAGGGTGAATGAAGTCATGAAGGAAGTTGCCTCACATTATCGCAAGCAGCAAGCGGTCACCAGTTGGACAAAGGTGGACATGCTGCTAGAACTCTACGATCACGCTATTTCGAACTTAGAAGTCTGCCAGACGACGCCCGAGGAGACGCGAGCGGAGGATCCGGTCTTCTCTCAGGCTTACCTTTCCGCACAGAAGGCGCTTTGGGGCCTGTTCAGTGGAATTGATGCTGAAGCAAATGAAGTCGCTTTCAACGTGGTGCGTCTGCTTCACTTCATAGTCGTGAAGATTGAGGAAGCTGAGTTTGATATCTCCATCAATATTCTCAAAGGACTTCGCAGTGCCTTCTCTGCGGTGCAAGCCGAAGTCAATGAACTGGAGTTAAGCGGTCAACTCGATATCAAATCGCATACGCTCGGTGTCCAAGTAACAGCTTAGAACGATACTGTAGGAAGTTGTGTGGCATGGGCTAGCCTGTATTTCAGTGTTAGAGCTTGCATTATTGGCACGAGCCAGTCGTTATGTCAGTGGAGCATCCCACTGACAAGTAGTGGTCTAGTTCGCCGGCGGAAAGGCGGTCTAGCTCGTAATTCAGGTAAGAGCTATTTTTAGCTGCCAACCTGAAAGGTCGTTGCCACGGCAGCGTGATCGGAGGGAAACGCTGGAAATTGACGGTGAGGGAAGTCGTGATGCCGCTCAATCACTCGCGACTCGGATGCGGTTAGACTGCCTTTCGAGTAGATATAGTCGATCCGAGCATAAGGATCTTGATACTCTGGGCGTGGATGCTTATCCGTTTTCACAAAGCCTTTGCCGGACTCGTAAACGTAATCTTTCCCAACTGCTGTCCAGGTGTGACCGAGGGTTGTTTTCTTGATGTCAGGATTCGCCTGACGATAGCTGTCGGTGAAACCTACTTCTGCCATTGCCTTAGAAACCGCAATTGGGAGCACGCGTGAGTGGTTGAGTCCAGCTTGCTTAGTTTCGGTACTGTGGTCTAAGTCCGAAACACAGTTGAAATCACCCGCTGCAATAAGAGGAATCTTATCACTTGCCGCCAAGTCTCGCTGGAATGTTGGATGTGAGAGTAGCTGCTTCAGGTGCTCGTGGCGATTCTCGTCACCTTGTGTGAATTCCTCGTCGGACACCGACTTGTTCTTGATCTCTACGATGTGCCGTCCACCGCTGGTGAGCCAGATGTCGTAAATGCGAACCCTCTGCCCACGCGGCAATGTCACCGTAGCTGCAATAAACGAAAATGGATTGAGGCCTTTTAGCAATCCAACATCCGACAAAGGATAGCGACTGAAAATGCACAGATTCGCATCGGAAGCTGTCGTGTGAAAATGGAAATTCAGAGCTTGGGCGATGTCTGCCGCTGAACCATAAGTTTCGATCATCGCAATCAAGTCCACGCCGCTTTCACGAATGATTTCGATAGTCCGCTGACGAGCCGTTCTTTTGTCGATGGTGTAACGAGGATCCTGGTTCAGTCGACCCCAGATGTTCCACGTCATCACTCTGAGTTCTGAGGGGGAAGTGTGATGATTTCGTATTTGTGGCGTGACTATTGCTTCCGGTGGAGCATCTTTGCGGTCGAAGTAGCCAATTTCCTTCGGCGACTTGTCCCCCCACTCGCCCGCTTTGGGTGAAACTTCCATCGTTGCTTGCTCAGGATCGATCGTGAGCGTCGTAAACAGTGGCTTCGTGTAGTACGACATCCGCGTCTTGCCGCCAACCCAGTAGTAGGAGGCCGAGTTGATGTGCAAGTAGGGCACGTCGCGTTCTAGGTACAGCGAGTCGACATGGCTATGGCCATTTAAGCAGGCGATGATCTTTGATTTGTAACCGCTCAGCAGTTCTTGAACTGCG
>PKCQ01000042.1 GCA_002862265.1 Planctomycetaceae bacterium
TTTGACTTGCTTTTGCAACTCAACAAGCTGCGGATGCGTCTGTTGCTGGGCGAAAACTGAGCCCGCGCCGGCTACAGCTGGCGTTGCACCAGCCAGTCCAGCATTGGGCAATCCACCGGGGGCGGGATAGGCAGCTGGATAAGTTTGCGCACAGCCGCTTAACATCGCAGCTGACGATAATACGCAAGCGGCACACAACGAAGAGGGCTTGAGAAGTCGCGCAGGATACGAATTCAAGCTTTTGCCAATGATTTTTCGACTCATTACGCAGACGATTTCCAAATCGGATGCTTTCGATCTTCGGGTCAGATGAACACGCTGCACTCCCGAGCTAAACGTTAGCTGCCTGCACGCTAGGGCGGCAATAGGAACCCACAAAATGCTAGCGAAAGAAATTCAGGCTTGGAGAACTCCCTCGATGACTTGCCCATGTACGTCGGTGAGCCGACGGTTGATGCCATTGTGATAGAAGCTGAGCCGTTCGTGATTGAGCCCGAGAAGGTGAAGAATGGTGGCGTGAAAGTCGTACACGGTTGCCACATCCTCAATCGCTCTGTAACCAAATTCGTCGGTCTCACCATGACTGAATGGAGCCTTGACCCCCGCTCCGGCAAGCCATGCTGTGAAGCCAGCCGGGTTGTGGTCACGCCCGCTGGCTCCGGCTTGAAAGGTTGGCATTCTCCCGAACTCGGTACACCAAATAACTAGGGTGTCCTTCAAGAGTCCACGCTGCTTCAAATCCTCGAGCAATGCTGCGGTTGGCTGGTCCAGGACGGGGCCATGCTTAGAGTACTGTTTCTGCAGTGCCTTGTGTCCATCCCAGTTGCTGACACCTTCGCCACCTGTCTGGTAGGCTCCGTTGAAGAGTTGTACGAAACGGACGCCTTTCTCGACCAGTCGGCGCGCTAGGATACAGTTCCTGGCGAACGATGCCTTCAACTCATTGCTGCTGTCGTCGGCGCCGTAGAGCCTCAGCATGGCTTTCGATTCGGAGGACAAATCCGCGACTTCTGGAACGCTCAGTTGCATCTTGGCCGCCAACTGATAGCTTGATATTCTTGCCGCCAAGTCGCTATCGCCAGGAAAATGCTCTAAGTGCCGTCGGTTCAGTTGCTCTAGAAACGCACGTGTTTCGCGATCGGTTGCCTCGCCTATACCGTTGGGCCGCGCCAAGTTTCGCAGCGGTTTGGCGGCGTTGAAATCCGTCCCTTGGAATGCTGCGGGCAGAAATCCTGGCCCCCAATTGTTGACGCTTGACTGCGGTGTTCCGCGTGGGTCAGGGATGGCCACATAAGCCGGCAAGTTCTCATTCTCGGTTCCGAGTGCCCAAGTGACCCAGGCGCCCATGCTAGGAAAGCCGTCGAGGGTGAAGCCAGTCGACATGAAATTCTCACCGGGGCCATGCGTATTGGTTTTGCCAGTGAGAGAGTGAATGAAGCAAATATCGTCGGCCATCTCACCGATCTGCGGTACCAAGTCTGAAATCATCTTGCCGCATTCGCCACGCGGCTTGAAGGCCCACGGGCTTTTCGTCAAGTTTCCTTGTGCCCCCTGAAACGTGATCAGTTTTTCCGCATTAGGCATCGGTTCCCCATGCCGTTTGACCAGTTCAGGTTTGTAGTCAAAAGTGTCAAGCTGACTACACGCACCAGAGCAATAGATCATTACTACGTTTTTTGCTTTCGCGGCAAAGTGAGGCGATCTGCTTGCAAATGGCGATGACGGATCGATTTTCGGGCGAAGCGGTGAATCCTCCGCCAGTAGCCGTTCCCGCCCGAGAATGCTGGCCACGGCAATTCCCGCCAAGCTATTGGCTGGATCAAACAGAAACTTTCGTCGGTTTCTCGGTTGCATCAGGTAAGGCTCTCGGGATTCTAAGGGCTTGGCCAGATTGATTGTGCGAGGCATTCGCTAGGGGATGAACACGAATTCGTTTGCGTTGAGCATCGCCCTCGCAAACTGCGTCCAGTCAGTCCGCTGCACAAATGCTTCGGCTTCTGCGATCTCGGCCTCGTCAGGTTCACGTCCAAAGCAAAGTTCGTAAGCCAAGTGAATGCGTTTGGCGGAATCGCTCTCCGATGCTGTTAGCCGATCTGCGAAGAATTTCGCTTGCTCCATCACAAAATTACTGTTCAGCAGGTTTAAGGCTTGCAGGGGCGTGGTCGACCTGCTGCGTTTGGGAGTCACTTGACTGTTATCGGGGCAGTCAAACACTCCGAATACGGAGTCCCGTTCTTGTCTCACACGCGTCATGTAAACCATTCGCCGCCAATCATTTGGCCCAAAAGATTTTTTGGGAAAGTAGTGGCGTACGTTTTCCATCTCAATTTCAAAGGCGCTGAAGCCCGGACCGCCCATCACGGGATTAAGCTTGCCACTCACTGCGAGCATGCAGTCCCGAATACCCTCTCCCTCTAGTCTTCGCGGCGGAAATCGCCACAGCAATCGCGAGTCGGCGTCGATAGCAAGAGCTGCCTCGATGGGTTGGCTGGACTGCTGCCAAGTCTCCGAACGCAAGATGATGCGTTGAATGTGTTTTAAGCTCTTATGTGTAGGTGCTCTTATGTTCTCAAGGCTTCTCGTGAACACTTTATGCTTTTAGTGCTGCGCGAAGGTTTAATACATTAGCAGATTTAGAAGATTTTGTAAGCAAAAAAGTCCACTAATCTACACCCCCCCGCTCCGCGTACGCCACGGCGGCTCGCGCGGCGGCTGCTCCGTGGCGGCTCGCGCAGCGGTGGCTCGT
>PKCQ01000047.1 GCA_002862265.1 Planctomycetaceae bacterium
ACTACAGCTGCCACCATCTAATTTTGCGTTCGCAAGTAGTCGCGCAAACGAGACGCCAATGATCATACCGATCAAGTAAATGCGTCGAAGATCAATGTCAAATTGAGAGGTAATTCGGGCTAGCAACGCATCGAAGCAATGCACGTCGCGACTGCATCCTATATCCTCAGCGCCAAACTCGAGTGCAGACCACATTGCATTGTTTCCAGCAGGACAGATCGACAGAAAGTCATGATCAAGTGAGTCCGCCTGCCGTGAAAGGCCAACAAGCCAGGAACCGGTACCGATGGTTCATGTGGCTTGCCCCGGGGATACGAGCGCTGCGTTTCGCCGAAGACAATCGAATGTGTCGAAACCTTGACCGCTAGTGGCGACGTCGGGAGCCATGCCAATGCAATGATGGCGAAAATCTTCCCAAGCCCAAAAATCAATATGTAGCGTTGGAATTTCAAACGTTGATGGTTCAACCTGACAAGGTGAAGTTTGTTATAAGATCTCGCAGAATCACAATCGCGATGCGGAAAGTCAGATTTGAAACAGCCCGCGAAGCAACGTCCATGCCACGACGAATCAATCTTTCTACCGTTCACCTACGAGTGCAGCGAACTTCCCTTCGATCTTCGAGGTCGTCTTGACGATGTCTTTCACCAAGCGTTTCTCGGAGGCGTTCCCACAGCCGTAGCGTTCAAGCAGCATCCCAAGCCAGTCACCTTCCTGCTGGTCAATTTCCCCCGGCGTTTCCATGTCTTGGACAAGCAATTTCGTAATGGATGCGACGAAGAAATCTCCCCATTCGAGACAATCATCATCATTCTCAGCTAGTGCTTGATTCGCACAGAAGAGTGTTACCACTTCGTCTTTATCAACAACCCAATCTGCGTCGACCAGTTCCTTGAGTTTCGCCACCTGCTCCATAGAGACCTTTCCATGGGCAAGAATCTCATTCAAGATTTGGTTAGCCGTTTGTTCGCTCATTTATCACTTAATCCTCGATAAGGGTTCTACTAGATGCTGCAAGCCGTAGCCCGCAACGTCGACAACATGAAACTTTAATGCAAGTAACCTCCTGAACGTCAACCAAGATGCAACTCACGATTAGTTACCGCCACAACTACGAAGCGACCTTCAACCGAGCAGCAAGGTTGAAGGGCGGAAAGGTATCGCTCAAACTGCCAACGATGTTATTCAGCCTAGGAAGCAGGCTCCTCGGCCGTGTCCGCAATACCCAATACTTCGTTCAAGGCAGCGCGAAAGTTTGCAACAAATCTAGCACCACCACCAACAAACACGTGAGTCACCAAACCTTTCTTGTTGATAATCACCGTCTGCGGAATCGCGTTTGCCTTATAGGCTGCAGCGACTTCACCATCACGGTCCATCAACACGGTTGCATTTTTCAGGTCAAGTCGCTTGATTGCAGCGGAGATTCGGTTTTCATTTTCCTGCAGGTTCACCGCTACTAGATTCACTTTATCCACACCGGTTTCAGTAACGACCTCTTCCACAAGAGGCATTGTTTGCATGCAAGGTCCACACCAGCTCGCCCAAAAGTCAAGTACAACGACCCGATCCCGATTCTCGTCTAGAACAAATCTATCGCCGCCAACTTTCTCTAAACCAAAAGCAGGCGCAGCATTTCCGACCAAGGCAGAGTCTTTCCCGCTGTTAGGATCGCCAACGCCACCTTCGCCGTCATCAAGATACACCTTGGGATACTGTGCTAATGCGAGTATCCAAGGATCATCGTTGTATTCGCGAACACTTTCGCCAATGTTCCGCCCAAAGAGAAGCTGATTCAAGTCACCAATCTCAACCGAACAAGCTCCCAGAAGCGAGCTTCTTCCGAACAGCTGATTTCCCGCGACTTTTTCTGGCGCAAAAGTAATACCGCGGTCAAGAGCTCCAATTGCATGCACACGAAACGGTAGTAGCTCAGCTTCGTTTCTCACGACATCTTCTTCCTCACCCTCATCCCATTTCCGATCGTGCAACCATACGATCTGAGAAATCTGCTCTGCTGCGATCTCCTGCACCTCTAACCGAATCTCAACTTTCAGAACTCCATTCTGAAGTGAGATGAGGCGTCCCCGAAGATAATCGCCATAGATGGATTGGAAGAGGTGCGTGGGCGGGTCGTCTTTCAATCTTCGCGGAATCGTCTTCAATCTCTCAAGCAGCTTCTCCGTGAATTTCGGCCCCGACTTTTGCCGATTCAACCAAACGCTCTGCACTTGATCGTGAGCGGCAAATGTGGTTTCTGTCTGCGCCGAAGCAAATTTGAGCCCATTCTCATCTATGCTTTCAACCACACCAGTGATGGAATCACCCGTTCTAAAACTAATCTCAAGCCCCTCTTTTGTGCCGTCGGTTGAGGGCTTGCCTTCTCCCACGACTTCCCCTTTTCGTCCGTCTTTGCCGGGAACCATCATCGCATTGATGACATTCACTATTCCCGCTCGCTGCGGCTGAGGATTCTGAGCAACCACAGGCGCTTTTCTCGGAGGTAGTTTCGCCCGATAGATAACCGCACCGCTAGTGTCCGCCAATAACTCGCTAGCATTGCGGCTGCCAAGAGGCTGCCAAAAGATAGCCGTTTCCGATTCAGCTGGTGAGTCTGACAACATGAAGCCTGAGAGCTGAGTTGCCCCGATCTTCATCGTTCCAAGTTGTTTCTCTGCATGTGAAGGAATGAATCGCTTCGTCCTACCGATCAATCCGCGAAGGACTTTTGGCTGGCAACTAAAC
>PKCQ01000044.1 GCA_002862265.1 Planctomycetaceae bacterium
GCTTTTTATAGGGGGCATTCTGTGTTTAGTCTACACTTTTTGATCAATAGACTGCAAGAGGCCGACGTTGGGTTGACAACTTTTCAATCGAAGGTTCTGCTCATCTCAAGGGGTGCTGTGATTTTGCAGACACCAGCTGATCGCGCACGGCGAACGCGTCGGCTTGGGGCGAAGCTATGTGCAGATCGATGACATGACCGCAGCGACGCTAAAGTACGCAGATTGGGTGCAAGGCATTCGAGATGGCAGAAGCTACGTTTCGGACGGACTCAGTCACTTGGTGAGTTTTTCTGTCGGCGATCACCGATTAGGAACCCGTGGCAAATCCGGCGAAGCAAGTCGTCTGGACATTGCCAAACCGAATAAGCAAGTGATTCGCTGCCAAGTCGCGGCGATGTTGCCGGAGAAGCAAACCGAACTCGGCAAGCAGATTCGCAATCGTCGTTTGGACATAAAGCCCTATTGGCACTTGGAGCGGGCACGAGTTGGCCAAAGCCGAAACGTGCCGGTGGAAATAATTATCAATGGCCAAGCTGTCGAGCGTCAAGAAATACCGGCCGACGGCGCAGTGCATAACTTGGAGTTTGAGGTCGACATTGAGCGATCTTCTTGGGTTGCCGTTCGTGTACTGCCTTCCATGCACAGCAATCCGATTTTCGTCCACGTTGCGGAAGAACCGATTCGAGCCAGCAAGAAGAGCGCAAAATGGTGTAAGGAAGCTGTCGATGTTTGCTGGGGAAAGAAACGCGGGTTGATCCGGCCCGAGGAGATCGGCGCAGCCAAAGAGGCTTACGATTCCGCGAGGGCTACCTACACCAAGATCGCGGAGGTAGCGTTCGAGGATTAGAGCCCCGCAGCGAAAGTCGTCGTAGCACGAATTCGATTGACGGGATCATTTTTACTCGCAGCACAGAGCCGATCTGCCAGATAAATCCGAGGAGACATTCTCAACGCGCAACTCCTCGATACATCTCCGACGGTCTTTTCAAGATGAGGAGATTGAGATGTTGAGTTCGTTTAATTCGGTCCTTCGCTCCCGCACTTTCGTGTCGCTCTCCCACTCCTTTGTTGGCGACCAAGTAGTGCTGTCGACAAAAGTCACAAAGCACGGCCAGCTAGCTGCAAGTAGATGTGATGCTTCACCTATCACGAACGGCTTTGCCAACAACGTTGCGGAGCAGTAAGTGCTGTGGGCGGTCGATGCGAACTGGAAAACGCTCCGGCTGATTTTCGCGAGTGGTGGCGTCAATATGGTGCCTACAAGATTTTGCGAGATTCCCCGGCGCGAACAGAGGTTCCCTCGGCGCTCCCCCGAAGGCCGCAAACGCGCCAGTATCAGAAAACAAATACTTGGTAGTGGTAGTGAGAAGGATATCTCGGACAGAACCGAAGATCCTGACACCTCCGCTGCGTTGAGATTTTCTTGCAGCAAAAAAAAACAAACAGCCTCAGGTGTGGCCCCGAGGCTGCTTGGAGGAGAGGTATTTTCCAAAGCTGCGGACTCATCTCGCAACCATCGAATGACTAACGGCCTAGTAGCGGTAGTGGTTTGGCTTGTAAGGGCCTTCTACCGGAACGCCGATGTAGTCAGCTTGCTCTTGCGAGAGCGTGGTGAGCTTCACACCGAGCTTTTCCAGGTGCAAGCGAGCAACTTCTTCATCCAATCGCTTTGGCAATACGTAAACCTTGTTTTCGTACTCGCCTGTGTCCTTCTTCTCCCACAACTCCAGCTGAGCCAAGGTTTGATTGGTGAAGCTAGCACTCATCACAAAACTTGGGTGACCTGTCGCACAACCTAGGTTTAGTAGTCGGCCTTCGGCGAGGATCAGGATACTGCGTCCAGTCTCGGTGAAGGTGAATTGGTCATACTGAGGCTTAATGGTGTTGCGGGTTACCTTGCCATCGTCTTCCAGCTTCTGCAGGCCAGCCATGTCAATTTCGTTGTCGAAGTGACCGATGTTGCCAACGATGGCGCCCGTCTTCATCTGCGCCATGTGTGAGGCAGAGATGATATCCTTGTTGCCAGTTGTGGTAACGAAAATATCGGCGAATCCAAGCACGTCTTCCAGTGGCTTGACTTCGTAGCCTTCCATCGCAGCCTGCAGAGCACAGATGGGATCGATCTCAGTTACGATGACGCGGCAACCTTGGCCACGCAACGATTGGCAGCTTCCCTTGCCGACATCGCCGAAGCCGCACACAACCGCGACCTTCCCACCCATCATCACGTCGCTAGCTCGGTTCAAGCCATCGATCAACGAGTGGCGACAACCATATACGTTATCGAACTTCGCTTTGGTAACAGAGTCATTAACATTGATAGCAGGGAACAGCAGGCTGCCTTCATTTTCCATCTCGTACAAGCGGTGAACCCCAGTGGTGGTTTCTTCGCTGACGCCGCGAACGTGCTTGGCTATCTCCGTCCACTTACCGGGGTTTTGCTCAAGTTCCTTGCGGAGCAGCTCAAGGATCACGCCCCATTCCTCTTGTTCGTTGTCCGCATCGAACGCAGGAACAACGCCAGCCGCTTCGTACTCAACTCCCTTGTGAATCAGCATGGTGGCGTCACCACCGTCGTCGACGATCATGTCAGGACCGGTGTTGTCTGGCCACACAAGTGCTTCGTTGGTGCACCACCAGTACTCTTCCAGCGTTTCGCCCTTCCAAGCCCAAACGGGTGTTCCGCTTGGGTTTTCCAGAGTGCCGTCCATGCCGACGACAACTGCAGCAGCAGCGCTG
>PKCQ01000520.1 GCA_002862265.1 Planctomycetaceae bacterium
TGATAAGCTACAAGCGAATGCAACCAGACATAGTACAAGCGACGACCTGTTCTGATACATCCGGGTGTGTTTCCTGATCCTCGACATCAATTCCTTTACAAGTGGGCACCTCAGATGCCCGGCTTGCAGTGCTTTGCTTTCTAGTTGGCACAGCGATTGCCTCAGCACTAGTCAGTAACCGCCGAAAGCAGAGCTAATATTGAAACGGCTGGCTGCTATCCAGCGGCGATTGCTCAGTCCCGATTGCTCGCGGCACTTGCAGCATGAAATACTCCCAGGAACGACCGACTGATGACAGAGAAGCAGCAGACATTTGAACAGAACCTGTCCAATTGGAATGGAGCATCCGTTGGTCGTAGTGCCTTCACGTTGGTCGAGCTCCTCGTAGTATTAGCGATCATCGGCATCCTCGTAGGCTTGCTGCTACCAGCTGTGCAAGCAGCCCGCGAAGCAGCAAGGCGCATGAGCTGCCAGAATAATCTGAAGCAACTATCTCTGGCTTGCCTTAACTACGAAAGTGCTCACAAACGATTGCCCGCGTCAACGATCATTGATTTCCGACTCGGCAACACCTCGAACAATGGCAGCTGGGGCGTACACGGCAGGATTCTGCCTTACCTGGAACAATCCAACTTGTACGCTCGCGTCGACCTATCAATGGGCTGGGACAATCAAGATGTCATTTCCGGGCTGCGCATTCCGGTTTACTCTTGCCCCAGCGATCCATTGGCGGAAGAGGTGCGAGATCCGGGACGAGGTCGCCCCCTGCTCTATCCGACCAACTACGGCTTCAACATGGGGCTATACTTCGTCTACCACCCACAGACAAGACGCGGCGGTGAAGGATTGTTTTACCCCAATTCGCACCTCAAGCTTGGAAGCATTACCGACGGAACGAGTTCAACTTTGCTTGCTGGCGAAGTCAAAGCTTGGACGCCTTACACGCGGAACGGTGGCCCATCAGCCACCTCGATCCCCGCAACTCCGGCGGAAGCTGCTGCAATAGTTCAAAGCGGAACGCAGTTCAAGAATACCGGTCACACAGAATGGCCAGACGGCAGAGTGCACCACACTGGTTTTACAACCGCCTTGTCGCCGAATACCGAAGTGCTTTACACCAATGGCGCTGATAACTACGAAGAGATGGACTTCAATTCTTGGCAGGAGGGTAAAAATGGATCTGCCGGCCCGCCTAGCTATGCGATCATCACTTCACGTAGCTTTCATACAGGTATCGTGAACTCAACACTTGCCGATGGCTCAGTGCAAGCGATCAGTGAGAATATTGATCTAGCCATCTGGCGAGCCTACTCGACACGCTCTGGCGGGGAAATGATACAGGTCAACTAATAGTTACATCAGGCCCTCAAAGAGTTCAACAGTCCATGGAACGGGCCCTGCAAAGATTGCTTCCGCTAGCTCGACAACTTCCGTGGTTCAGGCTCGCACATGTCCTTGCTTGGCCAGTTGCGCGTAGGTGTATATTGACATGTAAAGCGGAACGAGTGTTTGAATACTCCTTTCCCAATCTGCACTAGCGCTGAGCTCCAAGTCACTGCCAGGTTCCCCAAAGTGCCTTTGCCAGCTTGGACTCAGTTGACTAGCCGAAAGATAGGAAGTGGAATGCCGACCAACCGGTACCAGAATGCGCTGCCACATGCGATCGGTACAATCGATATTCCCATTGTGGATTCGAACGCGTAGTTCGGAAAACTTTGCTTAGACTTCAAAGTCGGTAGTGAGCGTTCGAGTGGCTTGATGCTCCACTGCATCTGGATGCTTTTGAAGGAGGTCATCTTCCAAGAGTACTCGATCAGATGTCCCGAGATTTCAAATCCCACACTTCGGTACAGTCCACGTGTCGAAGCGAAGAGTGCCGCTATCGTCAAACTTTCATCAAATAGTTCTCTGAGAGTAAGTTGTAGCAGACGCTTGCAGGCTTCCGAGCCTCGATATCCAAGATCAATCCCCACGCCGGAAACACCAGCACTTGCAACTCGCTGATCGCTGTACCACTGCCCCATTCGGTAAAAGGTTAAGCCGCCTGAGAACGCGCCTTGTTGCGGAGCCCCACTCCAAACGAAACGATTGTTCTCGCACCCGACACGATCAATGTGGGTCCGCTAGATGTCCGGGTTGAAGTAGTGAAGTGATCCCCAACCACCGAACTGTACTGCTCAACTTTGCCTCGCATAACGTCTCAGCGAGACAATTCTTGACGCGTCAAAGTTCACTTGGCGAGCCTGCTTTCCGCTCGCATGAGGGCCAAATGTAGAATGGCGGTACAAGTTGGACTGTGTGTTATTTCACTCGCGCGAACCATTTCCACGGCTTCGCCGAGCCCTAGCTCCACCGCTTCGATGAGTTCCGTACCCTCAGGATTCTTATCGCAAGTTGACAGTCCTTGTGCGAGAAACAGATCGACACGTGAAAAGACTGCAGCTGTGAAAGGATCGACCGTCCCGAGATGCGACCACTTGGCCGCGCGCAAACCGAGCTCTTCCGCCAGCGAGTGCACCTGTGTGCGCGCGGGGCAGGTGCACCCCACAATGAAGCTGCTCGGTCCTGAGACCGCCGGTGGGCCCTTCGGCGCCCGTCGTGGCGCACGCCGCCAGGCACGGCCGGTGGCGGAGGGCGCACCGTCGCGCGTTGGATTGGGCGGACAGCTCAGTTACTCCCTTTATTTCCTCAACGGTTCGCACCACGCTGATGGACAGTGCGTGAATGGGATTGGAACC
>PKCQ01000125.1 GCA_002862265.1 Planctomycetaceae bacterium
TCATGCAGCTGAAGAAGCTCGTGCCAGGCAGGGCAACTTGAAAACTCACCTCGCCTGATGGCCTCACCGCCTTCGTCTCAATCCGAAGCATTACTCTCAAATTGAGGCATCTACACCGCATAGGAATCGATTTCTGATTCGTATGCGATTTCTGTGCAACTTCAGGGCCACAATACCTCTCGACTATTGGTCAATCGCGTTTTCAAGTGTGCTGTCCGCGAAGTTCACCACGTTGTCCAACTGAGCACTTGGCTCTCCGGACACTTCGGTATACCGGCTGAAACCTGAACCACCAGTTGGGTCTCCTATGTCTAATTGCGAGCCGCTCGCGTAGCGGTAGAACACCGGCGGAAAGCCTATACTCGCCTGCTTCATTCCTCCGTAGTCTTCATCCAGACCGGCGCAGATTAACTGAAAAGACTGGGAGTTAGCATATTTGAAGTGCATGTCACGGCGCTGCCACAACTCATGATTGGTATTATTACCAGCGGGTCCCGGGTGTAAGATCGTTGTCGCAATTTCCTCTGACTTGTAGGGCCGCGCCACTCCTCCAAGCCCGCTCGCGGCTGCCGGCGCGTAAGAATTGTAGTACCGAACTGTCCGCCTTGCGTTGGTCGGGGATGGCGCGGAGAACGCGTAGGTACGGCTATCAAAATAAACGACCGGTGCAGTAGTCCCCGATAAGGAGTAGGTAGGCATCAAATCGTTTGTTCCGCCCACAATCTGCGCTTCGTCATTTGAAACCGTCAACCCGCCGACGACCTCAATGGTGAGGTTACCCTGACCAAAATCGTACAACGGGTTGTTACGCGTCGAGTTGTACTGCACCAGAGAATTGGCACTCCAGGCACTTGAGTTTACCTGCAGACCAGAATTGGAAACAAAGATCGGGCCTCCAGGACCAGAAATTGGATAGGCAGGATCATCGCTGAACCCTCCTAGAAAGAACACCAGTGCTTCCGCTGGATCCATGATCCCAACTGTAGAACGGTTACTCCAATTACTGAATTCAGCAAGCAAAGTTATTTCCGTTGGCGCCATATTAGGAAATGCCTTGCGCAGGACCCGAGTGAAAGTCGCTTTATCAGAGCCATCCGCAGGATAGTCCCCATACTTATTTTTGAATTGCTCTACGGCGTTATCAATCGCTTTTACTTCCATCGCAAAAGCGCTCAAGCGAACGGAACGCCGGATTGCGCCTACCGCGGGGATAAGCAAACCAACCAGAATGCCAATAATGGCGATCACGGTTAACAGCTCGACTAGGGTGAAGCCTCGACGAGCAAAATGTCTGTTGGTTCGGCAGTGCATGGTCCTATACCTCCGACTCATTTAGTCGCCTCACGACTCACTCCCCGCGGATCGATTGGCAAGCGTAAAAATGTGTTTGTGTTTGTTGCGGTACAGCTAACGCGTCTCAGCATGGCTAAGACGCGACGAACTTCTCGGCTTAAGCCAAGGACGAAATCATGGTTACAAGCGGCATAAACAAGGCGATGACGATAAAACCGACCGAAACCCCAAGGAATACAATCAGCAGCGGTTCAATCAATCGCGTCAAACCTTCCGTCATCACATTCACTTCGTCATCGTAGGTGTCGGCGACTTTGTAAAGCATGGTATCCAGCTCACCGGTTTCTTCCCCGACGTCCACCATGTTGACCACCAACTCATCAATCACTCGGCTTCGCATCTTGACCAAGAAGAACAAGCAAGCCAACGCGGCTCCCGCTCCACAAGTGATAGCTCCAATCATCAAAAGTGATTCCATGGAGTTTTCTTGATCGCTTCCGCGTCCAGCAGTTAGTGCTACGGACAAAATCATGACGCCCGGGAAGCTCCCCATTAGCGCCCAGAAGAACATGGCAATCGGATGGAAGCCGGGAGTGGAGTGATCTCGCATCGGCTTGCAGATCACTTCACCTTCTCGAATCGCTTCGATAACTTTCGTGAAGATCCGCTCAAATAAAGCGTTGCCCGCAGTCTCGCGGGTGATGTTCAGGGCCTCGAGAATAGGAACACCGGAGGAAATCAGCGTCCCCAAGGTCCGAGTCGTCCGAGCCAAGATATTCTTTTCAATCAAGGCACCGAAGACCGGCAGCTTGAGAATGTACATATCAAAGCCCATCCGGCCATGCCGGAACTTCCGTATTAACTTACTGAATAACCAGTAACAGAACGGAATCAGCAGCAACAAGAACCAATAGGAAACGATGTAATCACTCATCGCGATCAACAAGACGGTAATCGAAGGAAGTTCGAGACCAAATTCTTCGAACATGTCCTTAAAGGTTGGCACGATCAACCACATGATCAAAGCCAGAATCGCACTCGCGATGAATACAACCGCAGCTGGATAGATCAAAGCCCCTTTTACTTTTCGTTTCAGCGATTCGGCACTCTCTAAGAAGTCAGCAAGACGCTTCAGGATGGTTTCCAAAGCACCACCGGCCTCACCGGCCTTGATCATGTTCACGTACAAGCGATTGAAGACCTTCGGGCACTTGCTCATCGATTCTGAGAGCGTCGAGCCGGTTTCAATCTCATCGCAAACATCCATCAAGGCATTTTTCAGCTTCCCGGGCTTGTTGTTGTTCTCCAGAATCTTCAGGCTTCGAAGAATCGGCAGACCTGCGTCTTGCAGAATCGATAGCTGACGCGTGAAGGCACAAATGTGCTTGGTCTTCGCACCACCGATGGCAAAAGGCCGCTTTTTCTTCTGGCCTGCAGCAACCT
>PKCQ01000658.1 GCA_002862265.1 Planctomycetaceae bacterium
CAACACGCCGCCTCAAGCGAAAAGCCTTCCGATAACAGTATCCTTCGTCGAGTCCAAATGACGATGGAAAAGCGCAAGGATCGGTCTGATTCGAAGGACGTTCCGTTGACGAACCGAGAGTTGCAAGTGCTGCGACATATCGCACTCGGGTTGAGTAATCGTGAGATTGGAACATCGCTCAATATCAGTGTTGAAACGGTGAAAGAGCACGTACAGAACATCTTGCGAAAACTCGACGCAGCTGATCGAACTGCAGCTGCTGTTTGGGCAGTTAAAAGTGGACTGATCGAAAACTAGTCTCTTCTGTTCGTAGCTCTGGTGTATTGAGAGTGCTACAAGATGTTTCTTGTGGAACTCTCTTCTCTGGAAAGCAAGCTCTCTGCTAACTCACTGAGCGGCCTCATTAAAGAGTAAAGCTTGCTTTTCTTGAAGCTGCGTTTCGAAGCTTCCGAACTCCGTGGTTCGCTGATTCCCAGTGCCGTGCTTCAGCCAAATTCCCTCATTTACGCGGACTGGCCGAGGTAGAGGGCAACCTGCGCGATACCCCGACTCTTTACGGCGTGGCCCACAAAAATTAACATCGGAATCATCGGCGTCGTCCTGCAACGCGATGTCGCGGCACGACAGGCAAGAAAAAAGTCAAATCAAGCTTCGCTGCGAGATCTTAGGCGGCAAAAATGTTGGCGCAAAAAAAGGCAACGCATTCACGTTGCCCTTTGTTGCCTTGAAAGTACTTTGGCGAATCAGTCCCACCACCACTGCGTAGCTGGAATGTTGTCCAAGCCAACTGATTCCTGTACTTTTTGAATCGAGCTGTCAGCCCGAAGGTTTTCTTGCTTCAGTGCCTTCGCAGCTTCAATAGTGACACCACCTCCGATTGGAGTGATCAAGCGACTGCCCTTCATCACAGCGTTGATGGCTGTCTCGACCTTCCTAGGCGCTGGGAGAACTCGAACTGGAAGCTTGTCCTCACTACCTAGCACGCCAAGATCAAACCCAGACTTACCGTAAAGGTCGCGGTCTTGGATGAATGCTGCGGCAATGGTGAGGTCAACAAGGTTGCGGAGTTGGCTGAACACTCGGCTGTTCTCTGAGATCGCTCGGAACTTCTTAGTGAATTCCGTTGTGAATCCGCGGCTTGCCAAGTTCGCCCGTCGTCCAGAAACCTTACGGCTGCCGTCGCTCGAGACCACCTCGTCTTCCCCAACGAGTTTGACGCCTTGGCCAACCATTTTCATCGACAGGCCATCTTCGCTTGTCGCGATTGCTGAGTAATCAGGAACGAAGAACCAACGAACGAGAGCGTTGCCAGATGCCATGGAAGAGGTCAGGCGAGCAACATAACTTCGCATTGGGATTGGAGGCTGCTCGAGCCCGATCCCAATCAGCTTCATGCGATAGTCAGCTTCAGTCAGGATGTGAGCGAAGTGGGTGCCAGCAGGGACTCCATCGATCGTTACCGTGTTGGGGCCGAGAGAAGTTCTCAAGCTGTTTACGATTGTTTGGACTCCACCAGCACCTTGTATGCTGCTCCCCAGATTGCGAAGTGTCTTTTGCATTTTTGCAAGACCTTCTTGAGTTGGGTCAATGGAGACGCCAATGTAGTCGGTGTCGTCGTTTTTCGGGCCGTAAGCACGAAGAGCTACGATAAGGTCTTCGAGCAAGAGTGTTGGCTTCCCTGTTTCTACTCCAACGATGCGGCCAGTTGAGTCTTGTCCAAATCCTTCAGCAGGACCAGCCAGCACAATATCCCCAGATTCTGGGTAGAAGAAGACGTACTCGAGGCGAGTCATCCCAGCCAAAGTGATCATCTCTGGCGATGGCGTCTCTCCCTTGGCAAGCTTTTCTGCGACAGCCGCTTCTAGGCGATTCAAGGAAACTTTGCGAAGTTTGCTTGGTCGAGCAAGATGCTGAGGTAAGGCTTGCTTGGCAGCACGAAGTCGTGCCATCGTAACGACAGGATTTGCTCGCATAAGCCGCAAAGTACCCGTCGCATCAATGCGCACTCCAGAAGCACCGCCTCCGCCACCGCCAGCGCCGCCACCGCCAGCGCCGCCACCGCCAGCGCCGCCACCGCCAGCGCCGCCACCGCCAGCGCCGCCACCAGCGCCGCCACCACCGGCGCCACCTTGGGCCCAACCCGGGGTTGGAGGACATAGCAAGAAGCACACTAACAATGCGATCAACAAAGAGGAAGGCTGGCCAAATCTGCGTAGCATCGTAAGAAAACCCGACATCTAGGGTGTAGGAGTAGACAAGGTCAATGCTCTTCGTCGCCAGAAGAGGACCTGCGAATTATGATTAGCTAACTTGAGAGTAATTGCTAAAGCACCTCATGGCAACAAATGTGGTTAGATTGGGAGCTTTACAGCGAGTTAATTGTCCTGGTTGGAGCGTTTATAGCCTTTACCTGCCGGCCCTGCCGATGGCTTGGGGGGACTGACCTGCAGAGAATGGCTGTTTTCCCCAAGCAGATCATCGAGGCGAGCCCTTAATTCGGGGGATATGGTCACTTTGTGACGATTGCTTTTCACCTGGACTCTGTCCCCGGCAAGCATTTCCAAGGCGACCGTGACTGGCATTTTTCCGGGATAGCCTCGCAGAACTTCATTTAGCTGTGGCAGCATCGCTTCGTCATGCTTGCCCTGATGAACATTGATTTTGATTCCCGCCGTGAATTGCTCATTCGCCTCATCGATAGGGATGATTTCATTGGCGATCAAGTTCACGTC
>PKCQ01000685.1 GCA_002862265.1 Planctomycetaceae bacterium
TGTCAGCGTTTTCCTGTTAATGCCATTTTCGCGGGTTCTGTTAGCCCGACTCGCGTTGCACGCAAACCGCCACCGATACTTCGGTGAGCTATTGGCGGTAGGAACTAGAAAGAAGCGGAGAGGTGCTCTAGGCCTGAAGGTAGAGACTCGTGTCATTTACCATGCCGGAACAATCCTTTAAGAATACTGAAAGCTGGAGCGCCCAGTTTTCGCAAGCTTTGGGCTTAGCAACCAGGCCTCCCTACCAATAAAGGGATTGGTCATAAGTCTTTGTAAACGTTCATATAGCGAGCACTCGAATGTTACGCCCTCTGCCTTTTTTGTGCATAGCAATATTGCTTTGCGGCTCAAGTAAAACATCTGCGCAGGATGATTCTTACGCTTACAAGGTGGCTCCCGAGAACTGCCTAATGTTCTCCAGCTGGAGTGGTTTCCAGCCAGCCGCAGCCGGCACAACCAATCATGCCGAACTGATGATGAATGAACCTGAAGTCATCGAGTTCCGGCAAGCGATCACTGAGCAACTAACTGCGTTGGCTGGAATGGCCATGCGCAATGAGGCTGCGATTAAGCAGCGAGCGGTGAAGGCGATCGTGCCGCAGGTACTGACAATGCTGCTCGGCCGCCCGGGGTGTTTACTTATTAAATCGGTCGATGTCGACATGTCGGCGCAAGCCATCAAAGTCGAGGCCGGAATCGCGTTCGATTTTGGCGATCAAGCAGACGACTTCCTAAACGCTGCGATCGCGATGGCCACGAGTGAAGGAGTGCCGCTTAAGAAGGGCAAGCTGGATGGTGAGACGGCTTATGCCCTGTCGATTCCTGATACGCCGTTGGAGTCCATCGTCTTCCTGTCTGCCGTGGACGGGAAAGTACTGGTCGGTGTGGGACGCAACAGCACCCTTAAGATGATTGCCGCGGCAAAGGGTGGCGGCAAGAAGAGTAAACCAGCTTGGCTGGCAGGTCTTGAAAAGCAGTTGCCTGTGCCACGAAGAACTTCTGTTGGTTACATCAACCTTCAAGCCATCTTCGAGCAAGTTGTGGAAGCAGCAGGTCCACAGGGACAAATGGTAAAAGGGATGGCTGAGATGCTTGGGCTTCACAATCTCACTAAAGTGACAACTAGCGCAGGTTATGACGAAACGGGGCTTGTGGATCAAGCTCGACTAAGTTGGTCTGGCCCGGCAACCGGCCTACTTGAGATGGTAGGCACCGAGCCACTGAATCTGAAGTCGCTGGAGAATGCTCCTGCCGACTCTCTTTTCTTGACAAGCATTTCGATCAACCTGAGTGACGTCATGACGAAATCGATGGCGTTGCTGGAAGCCATGGCGCCAAGCGAGGCGGATGACCTCAAGTTCGCCTTGCAGGAGATTGAAGACGAAATCAGACTGAATCCACAAGAAGATGTTCTGGCCCACTTGGGCTCCACCTGGACTTTGTTCAATGGCTCTGGCGATGGACTTGGAGTCGGCACACTTCTCACCGTCGACTTGAAAAACGAAGCGGCATTGAAAAAAACGGTTGACGGTGTGCTCTCGATGTTCGAACAAATGGGAGGCCGCGGTGCACCTCAGATCATCCAACGGGATGTTGCTGGGACCACAGTTTACACTTTCACGATTCCTGAGATGCCATTGCCAATCCAACCAAGTTGGGCAATGCATAAGAACCATCTTTGGGTCAGTCTCTATCCGCAAGTTCTGAGGCCCTACGTGGATCCTCAGCCTAGCGACGAGAAGCTGGATCTAGCCAACCTCGCTGTCGAAGAAGGCATTGTTGGCTACGCTTACCAGGACATGAAAAGGCAGTATGAGTTCCTCTATGTCTATGGCGCCGTCGGAGCAAGCTTCGCAGGAATGCTGGCTGAAGAAGCCGGAATGGGACCTGATGGAGAGGTAATCGGTCGTCTGCTGTCTTCCGTTACGCTACCTTCCTGCCGTTGTGTCTATCGTCACATCATGCCTTCACAGAATGTTTTGCGAAGTGATGAAAACGGCTGGCAACTAACCAATCTGCAAACCGTTCCCTCGGTCAATGTGACGGTCGCTGCACCGGTCATGGTTGGTCTTCTTCTACCGGCGGTGCAGGCTTCAAGAGCTGCCGCCCGCAGGATGCAGTCCACGAATAACCTGAAGCAGATTGGATTGGCGCTGCACAACTACGAGTCTGTCTATCGACGTTTCCCGGAAGCATACTCGAAGGACGAGAACGGGAAGCCACTCTTAAGCTGGCGTGTCCACATTCTACCTTTCATTGAGCAAGCGAACCTTTACGAGCAATTCCACCTCGATGAGCCATGGGACAGCGAGCACAATATCAAGCTTCTGGATCAAATGCCTCTCGTTTATCTTTCGCCTCAAAGTGCTGCGGAGGCGGGTATGACAGTGTACCTCGGCAATGGAGGCGAAAAAGGAGTATTGAATAGCAACCCCGAAAATAAGGGGAAGATCATGCAGGGAACTCGTTTTGGCGACATTATCGACGGAACCTCAAACACCATCCTGGCAATCGAGGCGTCGGATGAAGCCGCTGTGCCATGGACGAAGCCAACGGCACCGCCACTTGTTATTGCATTGGGGTTGTCGTCAATGCGGGACGCAACTGAAATTATCTCCACATATATTGATGTATGTGGCCACAATGTCGAACGCAAAGTTACAAAAAAGAATTGAACAAACGAACGTAAGGCTATTTCACAGCAAGGATTAGTTCCCCAATCTTTATC
>PKCQ01000165.1 GCA_002862265.1 Planctomycetaceae bacterium
CCTCCTCCACCGGCTGCAGGTCGAACTCGCCCAGCGCGGCGACGGTCTCATCGTCGAGGTCGACGCGTCGATTGGATGCGGCGCGCAGATTCGCCGGCGGTCGATGTGGCACTTGCGGTGAACGAATTTTTGCGAAGTAAACGACTGGTAGAGCAAGCAGGACCAGGACAAGAGAACCCCTTCGAGCAAATCGAAAAAGAAGTCGTCGTCGTTCCCGAGGCAGTGCAGAACAAACTGATTCTCAGCGCGACGCCGCGTTACTTTGATGAGATCCTTGACTTGATCGAGCAGCTGGATCAGCAGCCTCCGCAAGTCATGATTCAAGTTTTGATTGCTGAAATCTCGCTCGGAAACACGGACGAGTTCGGCGTGGAGCTTGGACTGCAGAATTCGGTGCTCTTTGATCGAAGCTTGCTTGGCGATCTCGTCACTCGTACCACGACGACGAACACTTCGACTCCGGCCGGTGTCGTCACGCAAACTGTCGAAGACATCGTGGCGGCAAGCAATTTACCCGGCTTTTTGTTTAACTCGCCAAACGGACTTGGCAACAGTGGTTCCAGTTCTGCTCTTGCTTCTTCAGGACAAGTTGGCAACCAGGGAGTTTCCAATTTCTCGGTCGGACGAACGAACAGTGAGCTTGGCTTCGGCGGCTTAGTACTGAGTGCGAGTAGCGAGAATGTCAGCTTTCTCTTGCGTGCCTTGCAGGACTCTCGACGCTTGGAAGTCCTCAGTCGGCCACAGGTGCTAACGCTAGATAATCAGCAAGCATTCATTCAGGTCGGCCAACGCGTTCCACGGATTGTGAATTCGATCATCAACCAGAACGGGGCTCAGAACAATGTCGAACTTGAGAATGTTGGTCTGATCATTGGTGTCACGCCGCGTATCAGTCCCGATGGTAATGTGGTGATGGAGATTGACGCAGAGAAGTCGAGTTTAGGGCCGGAGGCTGATGGCATTCCAGTTTCGATCGCTTCCGACGGTACGGTAATTCGCTCACCGCGAGTCGATACGATTACAGCCCAAGCTACGGTAAGCGCTGCCGATGGCGAGACTATCATTCTCGGCGGTTTAATTTCTCGCAGCACTCGCACGAATCATCGATCCGTTCCAGTCATCGGGCAAATACCGATCCTCAGGAATCTGTTCCGCTACGACTTGTTCAATCAGGACCGCAGCGAACTGGTCATCATCATGACTCCGCATGTTGTGCGCACGCAGACCGACATGGAACGCTTGAAGCAAGCTGAATTTGCACGAATGAGTTGGTGTGAAGCGGATATCTTTGACTTGCACGGTGAGATTCGCGGCTCAGTCGATGTGTACTCGATGGCGATCCCTAACTTGGAAAATTCGGCCGAGCCAACGGAAGTCATCTACCCTGACCTCAATCCTCGCGGAACGATATCGCCGCCGGTTCGCATGGCGCCAGAGTTCAATCCGCAGCAGCCCGACGGTGCAGCGTCCATTCGTGAGTCGTCGCCACTGCCGCTTCCTCCACAGCAGTCCAATGCCTCAGGAGTCGGTTATGCGGCTCCAGTGCAGAATAACTCCAGTTCAGCGCGAAACGCGGATCCAGTTCAACCGGCTTCGGCGATGGTCCCTGTGAATACTACTTTCGGTCCTCAAGCTCAATTTCCTCCACTGCCCCCACAATACGGTTCGTCGATGGGCCGAGTAGGCAACTAGCACAGCGATGCTCCCAACCAATCCAATGCGACTATCGGACTCAAGTAAGCAGTTTTTGCTACTCACTATTATATTTGTCGGTGCAAGTGGTTGCCAATTCGTACCCAAGGCAAGTAGTATTTCGATGCCTTGGTCCCAAGAAGACGAGCAAAAGCCCGAACGAATCTTGGCGGTGTGGACGGATTCCGTGTTGCACCAGTCGGGGCAAGGCGGTGTGCGAGGCTTTGGTGGACGTCTTTACTTTTACGAGAAAGAGAACCAAGATCCCGTCGAGGTGGACGGGGCTTTAGCCGTCTATGTTTTCGATGCAGACGCGGTGGATCTGACGAAGCAGAAGCCGCTGCGCAAGTTCGTCTTCACGACTGAGCAGTTCAACCAACACATGAGTCGTACCTCCATTGGGCCTTCTTACAGTGTCTGGCTTCCTTTCGGTCCCGTTGGTGAAGAAGCAAAACGCTTGGTGCTGATCACGCGATTCCAAGGTACGAAAAGTGGTACGCTGATTTCGCATCCGACTGTTAAGCTCCTACCTGGCCATACTTTCGAGCCAATTTCTCCGAAGTTCTCGCTTACTGACACCCCGCCTGTACTTCCAGCGAGCCATGTTGAAACCAAGCCTGGACGAACGGTGGAAACGATCACATTGCCACCGAGCTTTCAGCGGCATTTGAATGACAATAGTACGCCGAAAGCAGGGGAACAAACAACTGCTCTGGGCAAGTTCAAAGTTCCCACGATTCCGCTGTCAGTGCCTCAGGATCCGGCGACCAGTGTAGAAGACGGTAATACTGCCAGTGTTCGGTCGTCGCCACCTTCCCAGAAAGAGCGGATGGATCGCAGCGACATTCGTAAAGGCCAGTGGATCGACTCGCCACGATCGACGGATCGCTAGGTGTAGGACTGACTTTTCGGTATTTCTTGGTGAGCAGTTTGCTCTTGCTTGGTAAGATGCTCCTTTACTCTCTCAAGCCAGTGGCAATCCTTCACGTTGGTGAAGAAGAGCAGAAAATCCCTCGCTGGCATGGCGGGTAACCA
>PKCQ01000170.1 GCA_002862265.1 Planctomycetaceae bacterium
ACTGCGCGATCAAGTCGCGCCGCAAGCCACCGAAGCTCCAACTCTTGCCGCTTCTTAGATTCATGATCAGGACTCGTGCGGGGCTGAAAAGTCCTGGATCGATCTTGTAAAAGTCGTACGCGTACTGCCTGAAAATCTCGAAGAACGGGCGGCCAAAGTCTGCAGAATTACAGCTCGGCAGTTTTTCTCCAGACATTCGGACTTGCTCATCGTCGGCATCGACCCAAAGGCTAACGGTTGCACCGTAAAGGATGGCGTCGTTGGTCCGTCCGATACCTTTGGCGAAGTCAGGAATCGGCGGGCAGAGTGGGGCCGTACCATGAGCCGACTGAACTGCACTGAGCGGAAACTTCAGTTCTTGTAGCTTATGCAGAGCGGTTTCGACACTGCGAGCGACAACTTGT
This sequence comes from Planctomycetaceae bacterium, assembly GCA_002862265.1. Taxonomy (GTDB): domain Bacteria; phylum Planctomycetota; class Planctomycetia; order Pirellulales; family Pirellulaceae; genus Aureliella. Next base: position 405 of record PKCQ01000170.1, read on the forward strand.
ACGCAGCCGGCTAAGCTGCTAGTGGGAGCAATCGCCAGGTGCAGATTTTCTGGCTCTACCTCGCACTCCGCCGCCATGTACTCGAGTACCGCTTGCTCTGGTATCTTGTCGCATTCGAGCGTTCCTACCGCAAGCTTGTCGTTGTCTTGGGCATCGAGTGAGGTAAGCAGTTCTTCCTTTCCGCGTCGGACTCGCATTGGGCCGGAGCCCATGGCAAAGAAATCTTCGTGCTGGACTGGCCAGCCAGCGTACTGGCCAAGCATGCAAGCTTCAGTTGGAGCATCGCTTTGAACCTGAATCCAAGGGCCAGGCCAAACGGCGTCATCGCCGCTTGATAATTCGACTCGAGCTTCGGCCGCCAAACAAACCTCGGCAAATGCCACTCCCGCTGCGAGGCCCCCGGGAGAAAGGATACCGCAGTCCAGGATCTTGGCACCTGAGGGATGTGCGATTCTCCCAACGCCAAATTCTTCGTGAGAATTCCAAAGGCGATCGAATGCGGTCTTCGCACTCGCATTGATTCCAGCCCCAAGACTCATTGGCACCTTACTCCTGGCAGAAAGTACTTACTCTTAGAACTTGGCATGTTGATAATATTGCTTCGGGTACTGATATTTATTCGCCCCGGAAGAATTGGTAAAACCTTGTTTCGCCCGGGCGGAAATGCTGCACAAGAGTGTCCGCAATGTGGCTGAAAAATCAATCCGACGGAAGTAGAGAATAGCGGCTCTTGGCAGAAAGAACTCCTTGCATTGGCCTGCGTAAAAAACTCGGAAGATGCTTGTTTCTGTGAAATAGATCAAGCGACTTTGGAGTAATCGACGATGTAGCTTGCTGTCACGACGAATCGGCCTATGATTAACTCCGGAGGGTTGCCCTTTCGAGAGAATAAAACATTTCCGGAGGTCTGCTTCGGAAACGATACAAGCTTCTGACCGAATAACCGGCAGAGGGACCAATTTTAGCGTTGGCCTAGATCAAAAGCAGCATGTGCAGAAGCACGCTCGATCTTCGTCAGTCTCGCAGCGGCTCCGTTTTTTGCCGCCGAACTGGTCGGAAGCTTCTTTAAACCGCCAAGGACAAGCTTTTCAAACGCTTGCACCTTGGCGGTTTTTTTTGTTGAACAGCTGTGGCAGGGCGTTAGGCATTTGTACGTCCGGAAGCGGCGACATTTGCATCACACGAATCCGCCAATTCGCGAAGCCCAACAGGACCTTCTTTGTGGCTTTGTGTGAGCTTGGTCGCAGAGCACTGGTGGATTGCAGCTTAGCTGCATTTTTCGCTGCATATCGAACAGCTGGAAGCTTATACGAGGCTGGACGAATGGCACAAATCGATGATTCACGGGCTGGAGCCCTTGCTACAGTCGTCGTATTACTGATCGCCGTATTTCAATTTTCCGCCGACCCAGACTTGGCGGGTGCGGCCGGTGAGCGGTTGGCCGAGCAAGGGAGTGTTCTGGCTGCGTGTGTGGAGTTCACCTAGCGAAACAGTCCATTGTTGTTTGGGATCAATGAGCACTAAGTCGGCTGGTCGGCCAACGGCAAGACTGCCAGCGTCCAGGCCGAGGACTTTGGCGGGATTCGTCGACATGCACTCGATCGCACGGCTCCAAGAAAGTTTGCCAGGCAGGATGAGGTCGTTGATCAACTGCGAAAGAGCCGTGTCGAGACTCGTCGCGCCAAAGGGGGCAGCGTCGAGCTCCTGCATTTTCTTTTCCATCGATCGCGGCTGATGTCCCGCGCTAATGACGTCGATCGTTCCGTCGTTGACCGCTTCAAGGCAAGTGTCGATGTGTTCTTGACTGCGAAGCGGAGGGTTGACTTTCAGATTGGAATCAAAGCTCAACAGCTTCTCATCGTTCATGCATAAGTTGGCGACGCGGATGCCGACGCTCACTTGGACACCGCGGGCTTTGTTGCGTCGAACGAGTTCCACACTGCCTTCGGTCGAAATACAGCTCAGGTGCAATTTCCCGCCAGTGGTCTCTAGCATCCTCAGGTCGCGCGAAGTGGCTAAGTCTTCTGCTTCGGCCGGAATAGGGGCGAGAGCGAGCTTGAGCTGTGTCATGCCTTCGTGCATCACCCCGCCCCGCGTCAGGCTACGGACTTCCGGGTGATCGATGATTGGCTTGTCGAACATCAAGCAGTATTCGAGAGCTCGGCGAAGCAAGGCAGTGTTCGACAGGGGTCGAGGTGCATCGCTCAAGGCAACTGCGCCTGCTTCAACGAGCGAACCAATCTCCGAGAGCTCGTTTCCTTGCCTGCCTTTGCTGACGCAGCCAATCACGTGGACGCGGCATTTGTCCGCCTTGGCCGCCTT
>PKCQ01000052.1 GCA_002862265.1 Planctomycetaceae bacterium
CAACCCCAGAGGCCCAGGGGGGTCCGACCAGACTGGGACATTAATTTTCAATGATTTCTAATTGATTTTGAAGCCGTTTGAATAGGTTTTAAACCCATTTTAACAAATTGTTCACGAATTTGTCGAATCTGGCCCCGCAGACGGTGCAATTCCTTGCGTAGTCCCTGCTGCCGCTCCTGCTCCCGACGCCAGCTCTCAAACTCCGTGATCCAGTCTTGAAATGCACCAGGTGCTATTTCTTCGAGAGGCAAACTCTCCAACGCGTTTGCCCAGTTCTCATGCAGCTGCTGCCTGCGTTCCGCAAGATCCAATCGCTGCAACTGCAGCTCACCTTCGCTTTCCCGGATTTCATCCAGACGCTTTTGATTTTGCCGAACCTGCGCCAAGGCTTCCGCAACCTCAATCATATCATCGCGGGCTTGATCCGCTGCCTGGCCGATTCGCTCCAGCTCCTGAAGGCGTTGAATTTGCTGCTCGGGAGGAATACTTGCGGCGATCAGCGGCTGAGAAAGCTCGTCCATCCACTGATTGATGACTCTAACTCTTTGCTCAGAGAAGACCGAAAGCTGCCGAAGCAACGCCTGAGACTCTTCATGTTGCTTGGAGTTGCTCTGACTGGAAGCCGCTTCCAGCTGCTCTTGCTCGGCGGCCAGCTTGTCTGAGTCCAAGTCCAGTTGCCGTGCAAGTTGATCCAGTTCCACGAACTCTGCCGCAAGAGCATCCACTTGCTTCGGCTTTGGCAACTGCCATTGCATCTGGAGCTGACCGCCAGCCACAAGCTGCTCAGCTAGTCTTCGCGCAAGTTTCAAAAACTCAGGATCATCCATCGCCTGCTTCAACGCTTCGAAGCGGTGCTGAGCCTGCGTTTCCAACTGCTGGAGTTGCTGCAAACTCACCCTCAACCGGTTCAGTTCATCGATCTCTGGCAAATCTGATTCAATTTCTGAGCCCACTTCTCCGATCGCTTTCAATTGTCCCTGCAGTTGCAAAACTTCATCGCGGTTCGAACGATAGCTTCTTGCAAGCTCCTGCAACCTGCGCTTTTGCGGCAAACTAACTTGCAGACCATCTTTTGATTCTGGCAATTCGGCCAACTCAATCTCGGCGAGTAGATTCTTCAGCTTGGTCTCGCTAACCTGGCAGTGCTTTGTGAGCCCCCACAGTTCTTCCCGTAACGCCGAGATATTCTCGGCTTGATGTCCCAGCAATTCAATGAGGTCTTCAGAGTCGAGCAACTCACTGCTTCCGCCAAGTCGCTTGAGTTCGTGATTCAGTTTCTGAAGAACATCCTTAAGCTGTTGAACTCGCTGTTGCAGCGTCTTCCTTTGCTCAGCATAGTCTCCCCACTGCGTGACAAACGTTGAATCGAGGCCCGGGGGAATATCGATTTCAGACAACTCTTGCCGAACCACTTCAAACTGCTCAAAACTGGGTAGAGCCTTCTGCAAACGCTCGGCACGCTGTCGCAAAGCCAGCAAGTCAGTCGCCTTATCGCGCAAGAGCTCGTTCTGCTCAATCGCTTTCTTGAGCTGCTTTCGAAGGTCTCTGATCTCAGTTGCCGAAGTTTGAAAGGTCTGCAATTCTTGCTTGCATTCTTGAATCTCCTTGAGCTTTTGATTGATCGGCGTATTCTTGCCTCGCGACTTGTAGAGGTCAGCAAGCGATTCGGAGAGCTCACTTCGCAAACTTTCGAGCATATGAATGCCCCCGAAACTGCCGCCCGCCAATGCTTCAGAAAGCCTGGCATCTTGCAGAGCGGTCTGACCAGCTCTCAGTTCCTCCTGCGAAAACCCAAATAGGTTCTGGTAGCTTTCCAAGTTCAGACTGGTGTAAACCTCGGCAAAAAGAGAGCCATCGATAGCAACTCCTTGCAGCTGAGCATCGATCTGATCCTTGCGGCCCTTAGTGCGTTGGAAAGTAAGCTCACGTCCATCTTGCAAAGTCAAGCCGACTGAGGCTTGCATCGTTTGCCCGGTCAAATACTTGTTGTTGGACGGCTTGAAGCCAAACAATGCCTGGCGGATTCCGTTCAGTGCGGTCGTCTTGCCAGCTTCATTCGCTCCATAAAACACCACCAGAGGAGCAGATCGCAACTCAAAGCTACGATGTCGAAAAACGCCAAAGTTCTCAAGTGTGATATTTTCAATTCTCATGCTTCGTCTTCTCCAACCAAACGAGAAACTAGCATATTTTCGGCTTGGGCGAGCAGCTGATCCAATCGAATCGCGTCGGTAGATTCCGACTCCGGTCCAGATTCAATAGCCCAGCCATACTCAGATAGCTCACCACGTGCCTTCTTGAGTAGTTCTTCCAGAGAACTCTCTAGTTCCCCCCGTAGCAAACCTTCTTTTCTGCTCGACTCAGCAACGCGAGAAAGATAGTCAAGCGACGTTACCAAGTCTTTGTGCTTTGCCTGTGGAATCGGCATCGAACGTAGACGGACCGCCTCCAACCAGAAGTCACCACTCGCTCGCAAGAATTCACCAAGTTGCTCCGACAGGTTATCGATCGTACCAACTCGAGTTAACGAGGCATGCAGTGCCGTCGTCCCTTCCAATTCAATCCGCACCGCGAGCTGCCGACCATCTGCAAGTTGATGTAACGTACCCATCTGCTGTACTAGCAAATCCTCGATATCCCCCAAACGTTCAGCATTTGAAATATCTAAGGACAAGCACTCCCAGCGAAAACAATCAGTCGCAACGAACTCGATGTGCCT
>PKCQ01000352.1 GCA_002862265.1 Planctomycetaceae bacterium
AGGTCTCGTTGTAGCTCCTCGACCTGCTTGGCGTCAGCGTCCGACTTGGCATTGATTAAGTAAAGCACTTGACGCGAGTAGCTTCTCGAAACGTTGACCATGCGTCCCCACAGTTTGCGTCCTTCCCAGAATCGTTCGTATGACTCGTTGTTACGAAATCCAAGAAAGATAGCCATAGCGAATCCCACCAATCCGAATGGCGTTGTGCCATCGAGGTGGAAATCCAGCTCGTAGTGAAGGTCTACATACGTCATGATTGCGGCCGAAGCCGTCACGACTGCAATTCGAGGCCAAATAGTGTGGATCACGCTGCCACGAAACGCGAACACCATGCGAAGCCAACTACGTTTCTTGCTTAGAACAATCACCTGCGTCTGTAATCCTGATCACGGGTAAATAAGAAATCTGGTATACAAAACTACTATTGAATTACTTTTTGTTATCGTCAATGAAGGTGACGATGGGAAAGACTTCAGGAATATGCGAATCCCAGACGCCATGATAGCTGAGAGCCCAGCCGCCGGAATCCCGGGATTTATCCTCACCGGCAAGCGGCGCTTCCTTGTATTGATTGAAGCGCGAGAAATCCATTCGCCAATTGTCACCTTTCTTGGGGGGAATAGCGCGTGGTGCAGAGAGATCCAAGACTCGAAGTTCTTTCCATGGCAGAGCCAATTCGACAGTCCATCCGCGATCCCGATCTTCATTGTTGTTCAAGGTGCCATCGATGTGCACAGCTGATTTAAGGCCTGGATAGTCCCAACCAAGAAAGGCCCAACGTTTTCCTCGAGGATGACTTTTGTAGCCCACGCCGTTGAAGGCTTGCCACTTTACTCCATCAAGCGTTTTGTTGAGCTTTGGCAGCTTCGCGATTCCCGAGGATTCGTAGTTCGACTGCCAAACAAAGAGACCTTCGTAGATTGTTCCATGTGCGTTGATTTCGAACTCGTAGTACGCGTCCACGCCAGCAATGAAGAACTCGACATCATTGTCGCGATATATCGGACTATCTCGCGCCGTGAATTTAGCCGTCACAAAGGGCTCTTCGATTTTGTAGGCAACGTACAAATACTTGTCATCCCACAACAATTTCACTCGGGTTTCGTGCAGCGTCATCGAGCCAGAAATCAGATCGACAAAGCTCGGAGACCACTCCGCTTTTTGCCACTCGGCTTCGTTAACTTTGCCATCTATCTCGATCGGGGTTCGCGAACGCGCGGCCTGGATCTGCCGTATTTCCGACTGCGTGACGGGTGGGAATTCTTGGCTCGGCAGGATTCTTGGAAAGGCAGCAAGAACCAAGCATACGACTGAAATTCCCCACAAGAACGCACCTACGGGAACGAATCCTGGGTAAGTAACAGAAGGTCTGCGGTTGCGTGAAAAGGTGGTTGGATTGGGCATTGGGTCTGGCCAGGGAATGCGGCGAGGATTACGGCAATCTGTTGGTTTTTGGTTGTCAGACCAAGATTATAACCTGGGAAAGACGACGGAATTCTCCAGATTTCCGACACTGCGGGAACGAAAAGCAATTTGATTTCGTCCACTTCCAGCACTGCTCGGCCCGGTTCTGTTTCCAAGCAGAGCTTGAATTCGGTAGTATGGAAAGGGGAGCGATTCCAGAAAGGGAGAGCCAATCGGTCAACTTGGAGAAGAAAGTGCGACACTCTTCACTGACATTCATCCGCTTTGGTCTGCTTGGAGTACTTGTTGTGGCTACGGCAAGACCAGCTCCGGCCCAAAGTGGATCTTATCGTGATGGCACTCGGCGACATCCCAACGACCAAACGACACAGCGCTGGCTGCCACTGCCACATAATTTCTCGAGATCCGAACCGCCTCTGAAGCAAACGATGGCGTTGCGAGAACTGCAAGCGATGTTGCAAGGTGCAGGGCAAGCGACGGTTTCCGACCTGAGTGAAGATCAGCTTCAGAAGATGGAGGAGACCTTTAGGAACTGGCGAAATAACAATGCTGATACGGAAGGGCTGCCAGACCTAAGCAGCATTCCGCCAAATTGGATTGATCGAGCCATACGCAGCCCGCAGATGCGCAAGCAAGCTCACCAGATGCTTGAAGACTATGCCCGCAAACGCAAGGTCCCTCGAGCAAATGCAGGCGGAAATGGTAGGCCTGTCTTGCCGCCGCCGAATCTCGATCGGAGAAATGAGTTCAGCAGATCTTTGCCTGCAGGACAGCAGGATCTGGACAATCGCAATCCCGGCTCATTTGAGCCGATAAAGGACCAGCCGCGGAATCGTTATCAGCCCAACCCGAGAAACTCAGTTCCACCGAATTCTCGTGAGCAAGAGCCGTTCTCGCCAGGAGGGTTTTCGACACCTCGGGATCCGTTCTCGCCGCGCGATTCTTCTAACCCGCGAGATCCCGGGCCGCCGGAGAATGCCAACGATTCTGCCAATCAAACACAAGCGTCGAATTTAAACTCAGGCGGTAAGATCGCGAATCCTTTTGATATGCTACCGGAGGATCGTGAGGAAAAGGCAAAGATTCCCAATCCACAGGACATGCTGCCCTCGAACCGCAATGGCACTGATGACGGCGGATTTAAAAACTTGCTTGGCAGCAAAGCAATCCAAGATCTTTTCGGTGGTGAAGTTGGAAGGAGCTTGGACAAAGAGCAAGTTAGACAGTCGCTGGATGACAGTGGACTTGAAAAGGCAATGCGAAATGGCGCCTTCGACGAGCTGCTCAAGA
>PKCQ01000463.1 GCA_002862265.1 Planctomycetaceae bacterium
CAACAACACCAACAACAGCTTCATCAGGAATCACAGAATAAGCAGCGATTGGAGGAACTCCTGAAGCATGCCCCGAAATCAGTGCAGCAAAACTGGCAAGCTGCAACCCTCAACCAACATGCTTCCGCAAAGCAGAACGACCCGAGTAAGACTTCGTCGTACAATCCCCAACCAATGACGAACTTCACCACGGCAACACCTGATCAAGTTCAACCGATTGTTCCTTCAGCAGCTAGTCCGCCCCCGCCGCGAACCCAACCTGTATCTCCAGATCCGTGCGTTTCCTTGGTGGAGAGTCGCCTGCGTCAAATCGAACGCAACACCGAAGAGTCCGAACGCAAATCGGTAGATCGTTCGCTATTGCAACTTGAGTTTGAGCAGCTGCTCGAATTGCCGCAGCAAGTGCTGCAGAACCTGCTGACTCAGACGGATCCAGAAATCGTCCTACTCGCGATTGCCGGTGCTTCTCACGTCTTTACGGGCCGACTTGAACTCATGCTCGAACCCGAGGACTTCGCAAATTTAAATCAACGCATTCGAGAACTTGGCGCGATGCGGATCACTGACATCGACGAAGCTCAAACCAGGCTGATCAAACTGGCCAAATCATGGCGTTCCCAACCAGGTGCACAACTCAAGAAAGCTTCTTAAGCAATGGCCAGCGTACTCAAGCCAAATGCTCAACAAGCGAGTTCTTCCTCGCTTTGCAATTTCAATACGCAGGACTTGCGACAAGAAGCCAACGCGCTGCTCGCCGAGGCCCGACTGCAAGCTGAAGAAATCCTTCGTGTCGCTGAGGAAGAATCGAAATCCGTTTTTGAGCAAACCAAACAGAGTGCGTTGGATGAAGCCGAATCAGAAATCCAAGCACGGATTGATTGCGAAGCGGAAAAAAAAAGTCAACTCGCCAGCCAATCTGCATTAGCCAGTTGCCAAGCTGCGATGCAAAAAATCTGTGACGAGACCGCAGCATGGGCTCAGCAATGGCAAGACGAAACCATTTCGATTGCACTCAAAATCTCAAGACAACTGCTGCAGCAAGAACTGCAGGATGAATCCTCGCGGCGCCGAGTCTTGCAGCACTGGATGCGCACGGCTTTCGAATCACTCCATTCGCCGACAAACCCAAGAATCCAGGTGCACCCGAACGATCTTTTACTGGCCAAGCAAGTATTGGCCCATATTGCGACGCATCTGCCATTTGCCAACCAAGCGGAACTGGTCGCCGATGAATCCTGCGAAATAGGCGACTGCATCGTCCACAGCGAGTTGGGAGAGGTGGACGCACGACTCGAAGCTCAGCTTCAACGCCTCGCAGAAGAACTGGCATGAGTTTGGAAATGCAAGTAACACTGAAACTACCACGGCATCTCCGAGCGACAGAGGTCGATGAGACACTTCGCGGAACGATTAGCAAACAACCGGTTGGAACCGTTGCAAGCGTACAAGCCTCAGCGGTTGTTGTTGCCGGCATCCGGGCTCCTGTTGGGGCGTGCTGTGAAATCGAGAGCAGCACCTACCTTGGCCAAGGAATGGTCATTGGCTTCAACGACCAAGGTCTGCTGGTATCGCCAGAGCAGGGAACTCAGGGCGTCATGGCCGGCGACCGCGTTCGCGTTCGATCCATGCATTGCCGAATCCCAGTTGGAGAAGAGCTACTGGGACGAATCGTCGATTGCAATGCTGATCCGGTTGACGATCAGCAGCCACTCTCAGGATTATTTAAGCGTTCCACTACAGCCTCGCCGCCGCCAGCCTCGCGTCGCCGTCCAATTGACTCGGTTTTAGAAACCGGGGTAAAAGGAATCGATGCCTTTGCTACACTCGGTCGTGGCCAGCGGCTAGGACTTTTTGCGGCAGCTGGAGTCGGCAAGAGCCAGTTGTTGAGCATGATAGCGCGAGGCACTGACGCAGATGTTGTCGTTCTGGCACTTGTTGGCGAGCGAGGACGGGAGGTTGGCGATCTATTGCAAAGTCTGCCTGAGCACACATGCAAAAAACTGGTGACTGTTGTCGCTACCAGCGACCAATCAGCAACGCAACGGGTGCGCGCAGCACACTCAGCCACAACAATTGCTGAGCAGTTCCGTGATTCCGGGAAACATGTTCTCTTGTTGATGGATTCGATCACTCGTTTCGCCATCGCTCAACGTGAAGTTGGCTTGTCGGCTGGTGAAATCCCCACTACCCGTGGCTTTCCGCCCAGTGTCTTTGCGGCTTTGCCACAATTAGTAGAGCGAGCGGGCAATGCCGACTTGAATGTTTCTGAAGAAGGTTCTATCACAGCCATCTACACAGTCCTTGTCGAAGGCGATGACCCTCGTGAACCAATCAGTGACACCATGCAAGGCTTGCTGGACGGGCATGTGCATTTAAGTCGCAAGATCGCGCAGGCAGGTCGTTACCCCGCAATCGATGTCCCAGCGAGCTTAAGCCGCTTGCAAAGAAGTTTGTTGCCTGAGAAGCAGCAGAACCTCGCCGATGCAGCTCGACACCTCATCGCGGCCTACACGGAGAACGAGGACTTGATTCGAATCGGCGGCTACGAAGATGGAAGCGATCCAGTGGTCGACCAGGCAATTACCCTCCACGCTCAACTAGAAAACTTCTTAAAGCAGACGCAGGAATCTTGCTCTGCGGAAAAAGCAATGCAACAACTCGCCTCAATCCTTGAGGCGGGCATAACAGCATGACAGCAT
>PKCQ01000423.1 GCA_002862265.1 Planctomycetaceae bacterium
GTCAGGTCGTTGGTACCGAAGCTGAAGAAATCAGCTTGTCGAGCCACTTCGTCAGCAGTCAGAGCGGCACGAGGTACTTCAATCATGGTACCGATCAGAATGTCCAAATCGCCTTCAACGCCCTTATCGGCTTTGACCTTAGCAATCGTTTCCTCAGTCTTCTCGCGAAGAGTCTTGAGCTCAGCTTCAGTGCCAACCAATGGAATCATGATCTCTGGCTTCGCATCCACACCCTTAGCGGTGCATTCGATTGCAGCCTCAACGATCGCTGTGACTTGCATCTCCAGAATTTCTGGATAAGTGATGCTCAGTCGGCAACCACGGTGGCCAAGCATTGGGTTAAATTCGTGCAACGACTCGACACGCGACGCGATCTCCGCAGCATCAACACCAACTTCAGCAGCGAGTTCTTGCTGTCCCTTCTCGTCGTGAGGAACAAACTCGTGCAACGGTGGGTCTAGCAGACGAATGGTAACAGGCAGGCCATTCATCGCGGTGAAGATACCGGAGAAGTCTTCGCGTTGGAACGGAAGCAACTTAGCCAGAGCCGTGCGACGCGCCTCCTCGTCCTTGGCCAAGATCATTTCACGAATCGCCAAAGTACGATCACCGCCGAAGAACATGTGCTCCGTTCGGCAAAGGCCGATACCTTGAGCACCAAACTCGCGAGCACGCTGACTGTCTTCTGGGGAGTCCGCATTGGTGCGAACCTTCAAAGTGCGGTACTTGTCTGCCCACTCCATCAACTTTCCGAAGTCACCACCAAGACTAGCTGGTTGAGTTTCGATCGATCCAGCAGCGACCTCACCAGTGGTTCCGTTGATGCTTAGCACGTCGCTTTGGCCGTAAGTCTTACCACTGATTTCAGCAGTCTTGCTGGCCAAATCAATCTTCACTTCGCTAGCACCAGCAACACAGCAACGTCCCCAACCTCGAGCGACAACAGCCGCGTGACTGGTCATACCACCAGTACTGGTCAAGATGCCAGCTGCAGCATGCATGCCGTCAACATCTTCGGGGCTGGTCTCTTTACGAACCAAGATAACCTTTTCGCCCTTATCAGCCCGCTCCTTCGCATCTTCTGCGGTGAAAGCCAGTGTTCCCACTGCAGCGCCTGGAGAAGCAGGCAATCCCTTTGCAATCTTTTCGGCACCGTCCCATGCGGAAGCGGAAAAGCTCGGCAGCAACAGTTGAGTTAAATCGCCAGCTGGAACCCGAAGTACCGCTTCCTTGTCATCGATCAGGCCTTCACTCACTAGCTCACATGCGATGCGAACTGCGGCCATACCCGTTCGCTTGCCGCTACGAGTTTGAAGCATGAATAAAGTTCCCTTTTCAATGGTGAACTCGATGTCCTGCATCTCTTTATAGTGGTTTTCCAGCGTGTCTTTGATTTCCATCAGCTGGTTGTAGACTTCCGCGTTCCAATCGCTCATTTGCTCTGTAGGTTGCGGAGTACGGATACCAGCCACAACGTCTTCGCCTTGGGCGTTGATCAAAAACTCGCCGAAGAACTTGTTCTCGCCGGTATTCGGGTTGCGAGTGAACGCAACACCCGTTCCGGAGTCGTCGCCCATGTTGCCATAAACCATCGATTGGCAATTTACTGCGGTTCCAAGTAGCCCACGGATGCCTTCGATCTCGCGGTATTTGACAGCCTTGTTGGTCATCCAGCTCTTGAAAACCGCTTCGATAGCCTTCTCAAGTTGCTCAAGAGGACTCTGTGGGAAGTCTTCGCCCGTGTGCTTCTTGTAGACAGCTTTATAGGATTCGCAAAGCTTCTTCAGACCATCAGCAGGAACATCGGTATCTTCTGTTACCGAGTACTCGACCTTGATCGCATCGAACGCTTCTTCGAAGTGCTCATGCTCAACACCCATGACGACATCACCAAACATGTTGATTAATCGGCGGTAAGCGTCGTAGGCGAAACGCTCGTTGCTAGTCGCGTTAGCGAGGCCAGCAGTCGAGACGTCATTCAGGCCCAAGTTCAGGATGGTGTTCATCATCCCAGGCATCGAAACTGCAGCACCAGAGCGAACTGAAACGAGCAAAGGATTCGTGTCGTCGCCAAAAGTCTTGCCAAGTTCAGTCTCGAGTGTTGCAACGTTTGCTTTTACTTCCTCCATCAAGCTTGCAGGTAGCTGGCTGCCAGATGTGTAGTAGGCATCGCAGCATTCGGTGGTGATGGTAAAGCCTGGAGGGACAGGCAAGCCAATCGAGGTCATTTCGGCCAGGTTGGAACCTTTTCCGCCGAGAATCTCCTTGCTGACTCCCGTTCCGTCGGTGCGAGTCTTGCCGAAATAGTAAATCATCTTGTTGGACATTGCGTTCACCCCTCTGAAAGGTGGCGACATTGCCGTGCTGGTCGCCAACCACCGGCAGGCCGGGATGATCGCCGATGAACTGGCCGCACGTGGTGTGCCCAGCGTGCGCCGAGGGCGCGACAGCGTCTGGCGCAGCGAGGAGGCCGGTGAGCTGGCCGCGGTGCTTGCCGCTTATGCCGAGCCCGGTCGCGAAGGCTTGCTGCGCTATGCCCTGGCCACGCGTTTACTGGGCCGCAGCGCTGCCGATCTGGCCCGTTGTCAGGATGATCAGCAACAGTGGGACGCCGAACGCGAAGCCGCGGCCAAAGAGAAAGCAGAGAAGGCAGCGGAGGCTAAGGAGGCTGCGGACAAAGCCGCCGCGGAGAAAGCCGC
>PKCQ01000218.1 GCA_002862265.1 Planctomycetaceae bacterium
AGGAGGGCTGGCAACTTCTGGATCGGGTGTTGCTGGCGGGGGGGGCAGCGAGGAAACATCATCGGGACGAATGCTGGGGAGGAGCGCTGGCTTGGCTGGAGCAGACTCCCAAGGCGTCTGAGCCCAGATAGTTTTCACCAGCGAAAAAGTAAGCACCAGCGAAAAGGTGTGAATACAGAGATTTCGCAGAGTTTTCATTTAACGCCAACTTGTGAAAATCGCGTAAGTGGCCAAATTTACCGAGAACTCGTTTAAATGCCAGAATTGCGATCGGGTTTCAAGAGCAATCTTTCACAACCTGTCAGCATAACGGCAAGCTATTTTCTCTTGCAACGGTTTGCTCTGATCTGTTACTCGGCTTCATAGTAACGAAAGATCGGCTCGCCAGGAACTTCAGATGCCAGACGGAAATCAGAAAAGGGTGTCAATGCTAGTATTTCCGCTGGTTTTGGGCGTGCTGTCCCAGTGTGGCTGCGCAGTGATGGGACGCTTTTCGCCACTGCGTCCGATTGAGCGCTCCCTGATTTACTTTCCAACAAAGACATCTGAACAGCAGAACACTGAACTCGCTAGTGACTTAGAAGATGCATTCTTCCGAGCTGCAGATGGAACCCAATTGAATGGTATCTTTATCGACCATCCCAAACCCATAGCGGTCGCACTTTTCATGCATGGCAATGCTGGCAATGTGTCCCACCGAGTTGATTCTCTTCGGCTATTGAGTGCACGTCACGGAGTGGCGGCACTCTTTTTTGATTATCGTGGTTATGGAAAGAGCGAAGGCAAACCTGACGAGGAAGGCATTCTTGAGGACGCTAGGGCGGCAAGGGCTTGGCTTGCAAATCGCATGGGGATTGCAGAGTCCGAGATTGTGCTGATGGGCCGGTCACTTGGAGGTGGCGTTGCAGTAGACCTTGCGGCCAAAGACGGTGCGCGCGGTCTGGTTCTAGCCAGCACTTTCACTTCGCTACCTGCGGCCGGCAAGGCACAGTTGCCATGGGTTCCAACTGCACTCCTGACGACGCAACGGCTCGACTCGCTGCGTAAGATCGCGGACTATACCGGGCCACTTCTTCCGAGTCACGGTGATGCCGATGCAGTCATTCCCTACGAGCTCGGAAAAAAATTGTTTGCAGCTGCGAACGTGCCCAAGCAGTTTGTCACCATCAAAGGCGGCGGCCACAACGCCCCGCAGTCCGAAGAGTATCGCTGTGCACTAGATCGATTCCTGGCCGGATTACCCTGAGCAAGAAAGCTCCGAGACAAACACTAGGGGCAGGGATGTTTCTGACTCTCTCCGCGGTTATACGGAGATGAGCGGAAGAATGCTTAGAGTCTTTGCAATAGCATCGGTTGTGGTGCAATTGAATTAAGCGGCAGTTGAATTCGTCCAGTTTATTTATTTGCGACTAACACTCTTGGATTGAAAACTAGTGCGTTTTTTCTTGAACCCTTGCCTTTCCATCGGTTTCCTCTTTGGCCTGTCGTGCCATTTGAGTATAGTCCCAAAATTTAACCACGTAGATCTCGGAGAATTCTGCCGACGTCGTGGACCAATCTGCCGCAAAGATCAATCGAGTCCCGGGAAGATTCAGGAAGATTTTGGGTGACTATCAGAACGTGTGCTGAATCGGTAAGGTTCACAAAAGTCCACATAGCAAGACGTGCGAATAGAGAATCGCGGTCGGAGTCTTTATTCCGAAAAAGGCAAACGCGAGTAAGAGAAGCCATACCGCGACATTTTGCTGATTGCGTGAATTCCTAATTTGTTCCTAGCCTACGATATCGAATCCGATGGAAGCGAGGACCGAATCGTCTGCGAAGGTCCAATTGTGGCCACATTTGCCGCGGAACGTTGACGACTCTGATATCACATTTGGGATGAAAAGAACAATTAGGTTCAGATGCACGCTGAGATCTGACCGAATATCGCTGCTGATTATGGACGCAGCATCTATCCCGATCACCGCACGGGAATTCCCAGTTCGATCGGCACGGGTGAACTAGGATACCCGTTATCTACTTTTCGCAATGGCAAGATCTGCCGCTAGTCGAGATAGATGAATTCATTTGTATTGAAGATTGAGATAGCGACGGAGACAAGGGCTGAGTGTAGCTTATCGTGAGATTGTTGCTGAGTGAATTCAGCCGCAGGAAGATGCTTCTCGATAACCGTGTTAATAAGTTCAGCTTCTTTATTAGCAGGTGCTCTGCCAAGGGTGAGCCTGAAGAGCAGGTTGGTTGCTCGGCGAACGATTTCTTGCGTTGGAAGACTTAAGAAGTTCGCGTCCTTGTGCAAGCTTTCAGATAGTATTCGTGCCGCGAGTCCTTCTGCGCAGTCGAGAGTCAATTGGCTATTCAGCAGATGGAGCGATTGTACTGCAGTAGTACTGCGGTTCCGCATCGCACAAGTAGCTCCGGCATCAGGACGGTCGAATGCATCAAAGATGGGATATCGCAAGTTGCGTCTCGCGAAGACGTAGATGCTGCGTCGAACGTGGTCTGCCTTGTTTTCGGATACTTTCCAATGATCGCGTAGCAGTGTCTTAACCAATTCTGGCGGCAACGGCGGACGGACTCCTTCGCCACCTCGTTGCAGATCAATCAGACCAGCCGTAGAAAGCATGGCATCACGAATTGTCTCGCCTTCGAGACGACGCGTTGAAAAGAAAGCGAACAGGTCGTTCTTGGGGTCT
>PKCQ01000563.1 GCA_002862265.1 Planctomycetaceae bacterium
GAAGCACGGCGTCGCCGCGCTCGCGCAACAAGCCCGTTTAGAGCTCGGCCCGGAAGGCGTTCACGTCTTGCTCGCTTGTCCGGGCCCCATCCAGCGAGAAGACGCAGGGGCTCGCTACACATCTGAAAACAGCTCGACTCCCAAAGAAGCCCTGAAACCCGGAGGAGGCGTGAAACTCTCTGGCTTAGCCCCAGAGCCTCTTGTCTCTGATATTCTGACTGCGGCTGCGAAAAAAAAGAAAACCGTCGTCCGTCCGCGCCGCGCTCGCTTACTTCACATTCTGACCGCACTCTGGCCCAGCCTAGCAGAGCGAATCCTGAAGAGCCGGACTAGCTAGCGAACGCACTCCAAGCGGCCCAACTCGATGGGTTTATCTGCGACCCATCTGCCCAGAAAACAGACGATTTTGCATGCCCCAAGCGGTCAGACCTAGAGCAAAGCTGGCAGTAAAGGTACAACTTTTGGTGGCGCTAAACAAAGTTGCTGAACCTGCCTCTGGCGGCTCGATTCCCTTGGCTCCAATACAAGCAAGCGCTCAAGCGAGTGAGTGAGTCGCTCACATCAATGCGCGCACGAGCTTCGTGCTCGCAATCTTGAGTTTTCGTCGAACTGTTCCGCACGGCTCTGTTAAACCAATTCCAATGGGGAGCAGTTGAGCAACGGAGCGAGTGAATGATCATTGGTTTTCCGCCTAAGTCGCCTTAGCCCTGGGCAAAGAAAAAAGTTAGACCCCCGAAGAAACGAATCCATGACAGCTTTTCCTGAAATCAACCGCATCGAATACGAAGGTCCTGAGAGCAAGAATCCGCTTGCCTTCCGGTGGTACAACCCAGAAGAAGTGATCGAAGGCAAGACGATGAAAGACCACCTTCGGTTCAGCGTCGTGTACTGGCACACCATGCGTGGCACCGGCGTCGACCCTTTCGGCGCAGGCACCGCCATTCGCCCGTGGGAGGACGGCACTGACAGCGTCGATAACGCACTTCGCCGTGTCGAAGTCGCTTTTGAGATCTTCGAAAAGCTACAAGCTCCCTACTACGCTTTCCATGATCGCGATGTTGCACCAGAAGGAGCTACGCTAGCCGAATCGCATGCCAACCTCGATCGCATCGCCCAGAGCCTAAAAGAGCACCAGGACAAGACTGGTATCAAACTGCTCTGGGGCACCGCCAACATGTTCAGTAACCCTCGCTACATGCACGGCGCAGCAACAACTTGCAATGTAGACGTCTACGCCTACGCTGCATCGCAAGTGAAGAAGTGCCTCGAAGTCACCAAGATGCTCGGCGGAGAGAACTATGTCTTCTGGGGCGGCCGCGAGGGCTACCAAAACCTCTACAACACGGATATGAAACGCGAGCTCGATCACTTGGCTCGCTTCTTCCATATGGCCGTGGACTACGCCAAAGAGATTGGTTTTGATGGCCCTTTCCTGATCGAGCCCAAACCGAAGGAGCCGACCAAGCATCAGTACGATTCAGATGCGGCGGCATGCCTTAACTTCCTGCGGTCTTACGACTTACTCGAGCACTTCAAGCTCAACATCGAAACCAACCACGCCACCTTGGCTGGCCACGCAATGATGCACGAGCTGGACTATGCGGGACACCAAGGTGCCCTCGGTTCGATCGATGCCAACACAGGTGACTTGTTGCTCGGTTGGGACACCGACCAATTCCCGACGGACTTCTACCTGACCACACAATGCATGCTGGCGATCCTAAAACACGGCGGGCTCAACACAGGCGGTGTGAACTTTGACGCCAAGGTGCGTCGCGAAAGTTTTGAACCGATCGATCTGTTCCATGCTCATATAGGCGGCATGGACGCGTTCGCTCGCGGCCTTAAGATCGCTGCTGAAATCCGTGCCGATGGCGAACTCGATAACTTCGTCAAAGAGCGATACAGCAGCTGGGACGGTGAACTAGGCCAGAAGATCGAAAGCGGTCAGAGCAGCTTGGCCGAACTTGAAGCCTACATGCTGCAGAAAGGCGAAGCCGCTCCCAACAACAGCGGCCGCCAAGAGATGCTCGAGAACCTAGTCAACCGCTACCTGTAGCGAGAGGCCAAACTGCATCGTAGCTGAAGTCGCCAGGACTGGCGCTTGAGGTAGGGCGTCCAACAATCGTGGATTGAGCTTCTAGCTTGTCATCACACAGCACAAGCTCAATGCGGCACTAAGCACCGGGCCAGAACATCGATCGTTCTGGCCCCTTGTATTTGACGGCCATCTCTTTTGTTTCCCAGCGAGTCTCACCAGCAAACAACGACTCTACACCACCTATCACCATGCCACTGGTCAACAACGTGCGCTCAATCGGGTAAAGCGTCTTGCCGCTTACCACCATTTCCTCGACGTGCCGGGATAGAGGATTGAAAAAGTCAGCCGTGGTCGCGTTCCGCCCGGGCATTGGCAACATCATCTGGCACCCGACGAGCTTTCCTTCTGCCGTCATTCCCGCGTAATTGAAGTCCCTGATCCCGGTCAGGAAAATTGAAGTCTTGAATCCATCCAAGTGCTCGACGAAGTAACCTGTTGTCGCTCCCAAAGTTCGCTGCGCCCAATCCAGTGTTACCTTCTCTGTCGGATAGCCAGTTTCGACCGGCAAACTATGACTGCGACATAGAGCCGATACAAAAAGCCGAGCTGTATCCTCTCTCTCACGTAACACTTTCCATAACTTTTCACCT
>PKCQ01000123.1 GCA_002862265.1 Planctomycetaceae bacterium
GCTCAAGCGTCTCTGTTTCACCAGTGAGAGCGTTGGCGTAGTCCTCAAACCCGCCAATGGCAGATTCTGCCACCGCAATTCCATTTGGAACGCCTTCATTGCGTCCGCGGCGGTAAAACCCAACCAGTCCCCAGTAATGAGCCTGCTTGATCTCGGGTGCAACTGGGTGGTCATGGCACTGCGCACAGGCTATGTCGACGCCAAAGAACCCACGTGAGATGGATTCAGCAATCTCCTGATGCTTGTTGCTTTGCTCGTACAAAAACCAAATGTGGCCGCGCTGTTTCGAATCGCCGCGGGCGAGCAACACTTCCTCTGCGACTTCATTCCAGGGGCGATTCTGCTGGAAGGCCGTTTTCAGATAGTCGTGCCAACCCTTTGCAGTTCGTTCTTCTAGCTTGCCTTCGCTGCGCCCTAGGAGCATGGTATCCCAAAGTGCAGCCAAGTGCTCTGCACATTCTGGTGATTCCGAAAGACGCTCGATCCACAGGTCGCGTTTGTTGGAATTAGTCTCGTTCAGGAAAGCTTGGCGCTCTCTCAGCGACGGGATACGTCCAAGAACATCTAGATACAGTCGCCGGATGAACTCCGCATCGCTACAGAGTGGTCCTTGTTCAACGCCACGTTCGCGGCAGCCATGGGCGATGTAGAGATCGATCACAAGAGTTGGGTCCACTCCGGGAGGAGGAAGCCAGCTAGTAATTCGAGCACTCGCTTGTAGCGATGTGGTCGGCTTTGCTTCCGGTTTCGGTGGCTCCCAATGTTCAATCCAGCTCTTTAACGTAGCCAACTGAGCATTGTCGAGCTGTTTCTTGCCTGGGGGCATATGCGGCTTCCCCTCTGGCTGGACCAGCTTCCAAAGCAAACTATCTCCTGGCGCTCCCGGAATGATGGCAGCGCCACTCTTACCGCCAGCCACAATCGACTCGGGAGCTTCTAGCACCAATCCACCTGATTTCTTCTCCGCCTTGTGGCAGCGAACGCAGTTTTCAGCGAATACCGTCTTCACATCGCTTGGAAGCTCGTCTGCAGAGAGCGATCTGCCTGGAGCAGACCACTGCATACTCAGGAAAGCCACTGCACAGATGAAAATCTCTCTGGTTCTCGATGCAAGCCTAGTTCTGTGCTGCGGCCCGAAAGCGGCATCTGAAGTGAGAAAAAATGAATTCAGCATGAGAGTGCAGTGGCTGCGGTGGGAGAGTCAGAAGCTTTCCATTATCAACTGAATGGGTTTCCATTTCAATCCGAACGGAGACACTCTCCCAAGCAGCTTACTTTTCTTGGTCGTCCAAACGCAATCTGTCCATTAGGCCTATGCAATAGGCCCGCAAACGTGTGTCCTCAGAAGCATTGATCCGGTTGGAAGATGAGTCGTCAAAGGTCGTTAGAATCAGATCCGCTACTTTGCGTACAGTGCCGTAGGTCTTGTGTCTAGATTTTGACTCAAGCCATTTTCGGACCTTCAGAATTGTCTCCGCCTCTAATCCAGATTCTAGTTCGACATTGAGAAGGAATAGACCGACTGCGCCCGAAGCCGTCGCATCGGCCTTCATTTGAGGCCTCAGTTGTGTTCTCAGTTTCATCAGCACCCTCTGATACAAACCTGTGCTCCCGGTGAACAGCGTTTGGTATTTCTTGTCTAGGACGTTAAGTTCTTGACTTGCCTTCAACATGATCTGCCCTAACTCATTCTGCTGGTGTCCGTTAGTAAAATCGGGGCTCTCCAAAGTTGCTGTTACTTCTCGCAGGAAGTACTTTGCATCGCACATTGCAGCAGCGCGGAGGCTATCAATTTGCTTTTGGGCCAGATACTTCTAGCTTTTCTCAGAATTCTGAATGGCCCTATCAATCTCGCTGTCGATCTCCTTTTTGAGCGTTTCGATAGGATCGGGTCGATTACGTTGAACTCCTCCCATTATCGATAGCGAAAGCCTAGATCTTCCTCCTGATTTCGAACGTAACGACATGAAAACTCGGAGTTCGTTGGGAGCGATGAGCATCGCCGGTTGGATTGCCTCGGCCCTCCGAATCTGGACGTTCGGGACAAACACATCGATTTCTTGCTTTTTGATTTTTTTTTTTGCTGCGCGAAATTATCAGAAGAAGGGCCTGGGGGAAGGACGCAAACCACTGCTAAAGTAAGAAAGGGATGGCGAATCAAACGTGCGCCAAGCTTTGACTTTCGAGCAATCTTTTCCAACGCCTTCCCCTACATGCGTTCGAATCTGGATTGTGACGTCACCCTGACATACCCCGAGAGTTTGCACCGCGGTGAGAGAGCACACGGTCCCCACTGTAGCATTCTAGTTTTCAGAGTGTTTGAAGATTTTCGTATTCGGCGCAGATTCGCTGCTAGACTAACTTCCGCAGGTGTATCTAAAACTGAATGGCTTAACGAGTCGGTAGCGGCTGAGACGCCGCGACGCGTGTTACTGTCAAACGAGGCGAACCTGAGTTGTTCACGGATTAGCTTTTGAGGTCGTTCGCGAAGGCCACGAATTCTCCCTGCGTGAACGGGGAGCGGGTCCATCCTGTTCCCCGGCAACCAATGCGATACATTGCACAGCTCGTTCCATTCTGCGCTCCGATAAGTTCCGACCAATTGGCAGATGGGATTCGACGCTTCTTTTCAGCGGCCTTAACCAGGAAACAAAGAATGGGATGGGCGTCTTTTGGGGGGCAG
>PKCQ01000003.1 GCA_002862265.1 Planctomycetaceae bacterium
AACCAGGACAAAATCTTCACGAAATGGGTCGCCGTAAAGATCTTGAGGCGTTTGGGGTGGGGTTTTGGCGGAGTTTGGTGTGTTGATTTACGATCTGGTGCGTTGCATTGTTCTACGTTGTGTTGTTTCGTCTTCAATTTCGTTCCTTCAAGCATGTTTTCGTTTGTGCCAGCGCCCAGTTCCGGAGGGTGACTATGCCATGATAATGCATGGGTGCGCGGCAAGTTCTATGTGGCAACAATTGAGTTCAATAGGTGGGATAGCATGGAGAAACTGATCTTTCTAGTTGTTTTTACTATTCAATTTGCACTCAGTTCTGGCGTATTGGCAGGGGCGATTCTACTTGCGGGTGACGAAGCACTCCACAAGGAATCAATCCTCAAGTGCCTCGGGATCACGTTGACAGCGATGCTTGTTGGACTTTTGCCATTCATCGGTTGGCTAGCGATTTTTGTTTGTTTGGCTGGCATCATGGTCGCCTTTGAGAAGGAGTTTTTTGAGGCGATCATCATTGCAATCGCCTGCATCGTAATGAATATCTTTCTGGGCTTTGTACTTGGTGCAGTAGTAGTTGCTTTCGGTTTGGGAGCTGCTGCAGTTAGCAGTGTGATCGTTCTCTGATTCTCGCCTTCATGTTAGAGCGGGAAGATTTGCTAGGATTTCTCCACTTTCAGTTAGTTCGCGTTGAGAACCTGTAGTTTAATGCCAATTCCGCCAAGGCAAGCCGGTGGCTGCGGCTTGGAGCTAATGAAATCTGCTGGGCGTTAAACGAAAATTCATCGCAAAACCCCCGGCCATTGCGTCCTACACCACCTCGCCAGTGCCAAATAGTTTGGGAGAGAGCAGACGGTGCTCGCAATAAAAACTGGGGATAATTTGGGGGAGGACGAAGGGGGACTCATAGCCACTGATCCTGCCAGTATGGACGTTTGCACGGTAACAGAATGTTTCGACTTACCTTCCGGTCGGAACCTCTGTGGTACCCAATCTGACAAAGAGATTTGCAAAGACGATAAGCGGTTAGAAGCTGGGCAAATCAGGCCGGAATAAGAATATTGAATGTCGAACAGGAGTTGGGGAATTTCGAAGTAGTAAAGATGGCCTGCCTGCGTATGCCTTAAGTCTTGACGACTTCAGCTACAACAAAATCTTGATGACTGTAGATACTTGTAGGAAGCCTAGTTGCGGCGGCGGACTTTCTGAGGATTGTTGCTCATCATCTGCGGACGATTGATTTTCAGATGCGGAGCGTCCTTCACGTCATGCTCAGCAACCTCTTCCTGCGGAGAATCGCCATGAGACTCGGAAATGCCTGGAAGCGTTTTGGGAGCCGGAGCCTTTTCTTCCTCCAAAGCCGCTAGCTTATACTCGCCATCATCGTCATGACTGGCTGCCTCCGTAGAGTCGGACGCCTCTGGATGTCTCGAGGGCTTCTTCGGGCGCATCGTGAATATACGACCTAATGGACTGGCAAGTAAAGCCGGTAGGAATATCAAGTCACCAACCAGTGCGGCGCCAAGCAAGGCTAGCATGAGCGTGCCAAATCGCTGGGTTGGTGTGAAAGTACTTAGGGCGAATACACTCAGGCCGAGTCCAGCGATGATGGTCGTTTGAGTCATCGCAGGTGCGACGTGTTTGTAGGCGACAAAGATGGCATCACGTCGATCTAAGCCTCGTTTGAGGCCTTCGCGGAACCAAGTTAGAAAGTGAATCGTATCGTCGACGGCTACACCCATGGCGACACTTGCCGTCATCATGGTTCCAATATCAACCAATATGGCTTGGCCGAGCAACTGTTCCGTCCAACCGATGAATCCGAAGATCACGACGACGGGGAATACGTTTGGAATCATGGACAGAGCACCAGAGCCCATGCCGCGGAAAAAATTGGCGGGATGCAGAGCCGAGGCAAAGCTGCGAGCTGGCGATAGTAAGCATGTCATGACGATTGCGATTAGCACAAAGGCCCAGGCTACACTCTCGATCAAGCTGATGAGCAATGTGCGTTGAGCTTTGTAAACAACTGGGACGACACCGGTGTAGACGACGTCCATAGTGCCAACAAAAGTACTCTGTTCCACGTTCTGAGCGAGGACCGTTTCGGCAGCATGGCTATCTAGAGCGTCGGTCAGAAATGGTCGAGCGTCAATGATGTTTGGATTTGCCGCCTTAATGAAGTCCATGTCGTAATTGTCGTGGTCATCGAACACGACGATGTATTTGAAGCGTTTTAGCGCTGCCGTCCACTCGTCCGAAATAGCTCGTTCAGGCCCAAATGGGGCTCTTTCGGGATTGTGCCAAATCGGCTTGGTGAACTCGCTTTGGAAAGCGTCATCTAGAGCGTTGGCATAGGTGTCTTGTTCCAGGTCGACGGCAACGGGAACCTCAGCACCTTTCTCGATGGCCGCAGAATTCCCGCGGCCTAAGAAGAGTACGAGTCCAGTGGGCTTTCCTGCGGTGGTAACTGAATCTGCCGCAACAATCTTATCATAGACTTCCTTGCGATCGGTTCCTTCAAATCTAATCAGCTAGGGCGCCGCGCCCCGCAGGGCGCGTCTGCCCGCGGCGCGGGCAAAGTCTTGGTGGGCATCATGTTGTTCGAGCTTGGTGACTTCAGGCATCTATTGGGTACGTGAACGGGCTTGAATGTGGTGTTCACAAATCGGTCCATGACGGC
>PKCQ01000639.1 GCA_002862265.1 Planctomycetaceae bacterium
TCGCTCGAGAAGCTCAATGCACCGACGCAGAAGCAAAGAGTCGTGTTAGAGAGTCAGATTTTACGCATCGTGGCTCAGATCCGAGAGCATATCAGTGCTGAGTCACCACTTGAGATGGTTGCACTTGGCGGCGATGTGCGTTTTGCTGCGAACAACTTGATGGAAGACTGGGACGGTGAGCAAGTAGCGCACCTCAGCGTGGATCGCTTGAATGACTTCACGCGAGACATGCTCCAGTTGACCGACGAAGAAGTCGTAGGGCGCTACGGTACGAGTTTTCAAGATGCGGAAACAGTTGGTCCTGCATTGTTGTGCTATGTCTTACTCGCTCGAGCTTTTGATCAAGAAGAGATCGCGATATCGAACACGAACTTGCGTGATGGGCTGTTGCAGGACCTTGCGATTCGCGACGTCTGGACGGCAAACTTTCGCAGCCAGATCATTCGCTCAGCCGTCACGCTCGGCCGGCGATATGACTTTGACGAAAAGCACGCCAGGCACGTTGCCACTTTGTGCCGCAAGTTGTTTTCTGACTTGCAGGATGAACACAAGCTCGAACCGCGAATGGAGTTGATTCTCTATCTCGCTGCTTTGCTGCACGAAATCGGCTTGTACATCAATACTCGCAGCAATCATAAGCATGCGATGTACTTAATTCGTCACAGCGAGTTTTTTGGATTGAGCCGAAAGGATCGTCTTCTGGTTTCCTTGGTGGCTCGCTATTATCGTCGCAGCAGCCCGCAGCCTCAGCATGATGGTTATTCAAACTTAGATCGAACGGACCGCGTCGCCGTGTCCAAGCTCGCTGCAGTCCTGCGAATCGCTATTGCTTTGGATGAGTCGAGAAGTCAGCGGATTACGGACATTCAAAGTCGCATGTACGGCAAGAAACTCGTTATCACCGCAAAGAGTGTTGACGATATTTCGCTCGAGCAGCTGGCGTTGAGGCAAAGCGGAAATCTCTTCGAAGAGACTTACGGCATCCCCGTGCAGATCCGGGCATCTCGTAGCTAGTGCCTTGGCAGTGGCGACCTTAGGTAGAGAACAGCTGATGGTCCGCTTGGCATCGGGTTGATCTTTGCTCGGTTTCGCAGTGATTCGGCGTAACGACGCTCTTCCAAAGTGCAAAACTCCTTCACAATAAGGGCAAAGATTTTCAAATCCTTGAAAGCGACGCATGCTTGCGAAGATCAGTAGTGCAGGCCGAACCGACATTGGAAAAAAACGCGACACGAACCAGGATCAGTACCTGATCGCCGACTTGAATAAATCCATGTTGGTTCAATCGACGAGTCTTCACCTTGAGGCGCAATCGCGCTTGTACGGCGGGTCTCACGGCAAGCTCTTCATGGTCGCCGACGGGATGGGTGGGCATCGTGGTGGCGATCGGGCAAGTATGCTCGCGATCGATCTGCTGATCAATCAGCTTCTTAACAGCATGCATTGGTTCTTTCAGATGGACATCGATCTGGAGGACCGCGAGCAGGGCTTCATCGAAGACTTAAAACGCATGCTCCAGCGTGCTCACGAAGCCATCGAGCAGGAATCCAGCGAAGAAAAGGGCACAGCTGGCATGGGAACCACGCTGACCATGGCCTACGTTATCTGGCCTTGGATGTATGTTGTCCATGCAGGCGATAGTCGCTGCTATCTCGTACGCAACAATGAAATCAAACAACTCACCCATGATCACACTGTTTCCAATCGGCTGATGGAGAAGGGCGGTATGACAGAGGCCGAGGCGGAGAAGTCGCCTTGGAGCAATGTTCCCTACAACGCACTTGGGGCCGGTGCCAGCGAAGTCAATGCCGAGGTTCACCGTGTCGCGGTCAAGCCGAACGACATGATAATGCTGTGCAGCGATGGCCTGTATCGCTACCTCAAAGATGAAGAAATACGGGCTATGTTACAGACCGAGATCGAGCCCCTGGAGTGCTGTCGTTCCTTGATTGAGGTTGCAAACTTCCGAGGAGGTGCTGACAATATTAACGCCATCGTTGCGAAGCTTCATACCCCCGACGAAGACCAACCCAAAACGAGAGTGGCAGCAGAAGTTACCCTGGAGCGACTGCTTAGCGATGTCACCGGTTACCACCCCTGGAACTCAGGTGTAAAAACTAGCGAAATGCCGCCAGGTGACGACCTTGTTGATACACATGAGAGTTAAGTCGTGGACCTTTCTTCGATTGCGTCGCAGCTAGAAGCTTGCGATGCGAGCGACCTGCAAAGTGTTGCTCAAGCTAGCGTTGCTCTTGCTCGTCAGATCCAGACTCGTGCCAAGGAGTTGCAGACTCCGGCCGAACGTCGTCAGCAGGCCGAGCTGGACCGTATGGTGCAGCACCCGCGCGACAAAGCCATCCTTACGCAGCTGACCGATCAAGCCTTTCGTTCAGAAACTGCTGCACGAGCCGCAGATCAGCTCGTGCACATTCTCGATGTGCAAGGTATTCCGCGCTTCTTCAGTCCAATCGAGCGGACCATGCTTCGTGGCTTCCAGTCCTTTGGTGGTTATCTACCTGGCGTTGCTGTTCCGCTCGTAAAAGAAAAGATGCGGCAAGAAACGGCGAACGTCATTTTGCCTGCTGAGAAAGAGATGCTGCAAAAGCATCTTTCCGAGCGACGCGGCGAAGGCGTGCGTATGAACGTTAACTTTCTTGGGGAAGCGATTCTTGGTG
>PKCQ01000022.1 GCA_002862265.1 Planctomycetaceae bacterium
ACAAGACCAGACTTTGGAGGAAATCCGTCGTCAGTCGATTCGACGAAGAATCGATAACGGCTTTGTCGAGCGAAGTCCAATTCTTCCGCCAAACTTACTTCGCCTGTCTGCGAATCGATGGTGAACTTGTCGGCACCTTCTCCGATTAGTTGGTAAGTGATGGTATCGCCAAGGTCATTGTCGATGGCATCGACATCTACTACGAGAGTGCCGGCAGCGGTACCAGATCTCATCTCAAAATCCTGCGGAGAAACTTTGGGAGCAAATTCGTTAATGTTCACCACGCGCAGGTCCGTGGTCAGACTTGAAGACAGCGGAGGATTACCTGAGTCGGTTGCAGTCAGCACCAATCGGACATTCTGCTCGGTCTCGTAATCAAGTGCCTCGAAGAGCCACAGTTCGTTTTCGATGATGCGGAAACGATTGTCCGAAAGGGTCCAAGTGATCGTATCGTTCGGATCTGGATCCTGTGCGGACACCCGTCCAACTGGTCGGCCCACTAGATTTTCTGGGATCTCACGAGTCGAGAGGCTGAGCGCGGTCGGTGCATCATTTAGGTTCTGAACAGTAATCTGGACAGGCACTTGAGCCTGTTCGCCCAAGGCGTCGGTCGCAGTTAGAACAAGGTGCGTTGTGCCTACGTCACGGTTTTTCGGTACGCCCCAGAACCTGCGTGTCGCCGGATCAAACTGCATCCAAGTAGGAAGTGGTCCGCCATTGGTTCCAAGTAAGCTCCAGCTCAGCGTGCTATTGTCGATGTCGCCAAAGGTTGCCTCGGGTATCACCGTGCTCACTATGTCTTCTTGCGTGAAGGCGTAGCTCAAACCTTGCACATTCGGAAACGGTGGGTCGTTTACATTCAGCACTTCAAGACTAAAACTCGCACTGTTTTGCGATGCAGAACCGTTCTGGGCTAACGCGGTCAGGGGTAGTGCGACACGAGCTGCACCTGCGGAGAAGCCACCGGCGTAAGTGTCGTCCAAGGCGTAAGCTGATAATCCTAAAGGGTTGCCGAAGAAATCGGCAGCAGGAAGAAATCCGATCACGGCATCCAGGTTTAGAACCAGGCTTTGCTCACGATTCAGAATTGTCCCGATGGCCTGCCAATTGTTTCCACCGTTGGTCGAATAGAACCATCTGCCCTCGGAGGGATCATCAACATTAGATGTAATTGCGATACCAGTAGCAAATGACCCAGCGTCAACGTCCGCAAAATTGCCGGCCAGTAGATCGCCAATTCGGTTTGCTTTAATGCTGGTCGTATCCTCCAAAATGCTTGCCAATGAAACGGGCCCCAAAGTGGGGCGGTCGTTCGTCGGCACGACATCAACTGTCGTTACTCGTCGCAAGCTACCGCCTACAACAAAAGATACGCTTCTGACGGTGGAGGTTGGGTTATCAGTGGTATTCTCAAACGTGACGCTTCTCAAGACTTCTTGCAACTGCTGCGTACCCATTTGAGCATTCAAGACAAGGTTTAGTTGAGTCTGATTGCTTGAAAGCGTAGCGACTTGTACGCCGCCATAGAGAACGCTGTTGCCGGAAACATTGACCGCACCACGAGGATCGATCTTAAGCAGATCGCCTGCGATAGCATTCTCAACCTCGACAGCCAAAGCTAATCCGGTCCAGTCTACATTACCAGGATTCTCAACCGCCGCATCTGGAACCACGACGACAGCTGGACCGTCTTCGATGAAAGTCGAGGTTCTGCTGCCAAGGTCAAGATTTACTTCTGTGATCGTTACAGAAAGGTCTACGTTGTTGATATCGAAGAATACGTTGTTGTGCCCTCGTACCATAAACCTGCCCTCTGTAGTGGCAACGTTCGGCACGATCACGTCAGCGCTACCATTGTTAGGCAATCGCGTCGCCACTTCGATTGGATAGGTCTCTCCACCGTCAGTGGAGAAGAATACGTCTACAAAGGGAGTGTTGACGGCCCCGGCTGCAGTGCCCGCAACATTCCAGGTAATCGTTTCGACTGAGAATCCAGTAAGGTTTGCACTGGTGTCAAAGTTGGTAACCTCAAATGGAACGCCAGAGTCAACTACATTGAGTCTGACGTTGTCGCGAGCAAGACCACCTGCACCGATGCGGTTGTCACGAACGATCGCAGAGAAGTTCAACTGTCGTGTTGTCGAAGGTAGCTTTTCGCCTCTTGTCGTGCGATTGTTTACGATATCACTGATCTGAGGGAAGTAGCGAGTTGGGCTTTCTGTGGGCGCGAAGAATCTGAACAAGGGGCTCTGCCCGTTGTCCGGTAGGTTTACATCCTGCTGTGGTCCACGATCTCGCTGGTCAAACGTGTATGTCAGCACATCGTTAACATCTGCGTCGCTAGCTGTAGCAGTAAGGACAAATGGCGTACGAGCTGGAATCGTGTAATCTCTGCCAGCGTCGATCGTCGGCATGTTGTTGCCGGAATTTACGCGGCTCCCCACATTCGGAATTCTATTCTCCATGTGGTTCCGCATTGCCTCCCAAGACTCGGCATGGTAGTTCAATACACGTCCGCCAGCAATGTTGTTGTTGCCGCAGGCTCCGTTGTACGAAAGAATGGTCGTTCCTGAGCCAGGTTCTGCGGCGTGTCGTCCACCCCAGTTGCCAGTGCAGGCGCCTCCGGTGCCGTTGAATGTATGCCCGGATCCGAACTGGTGCCCGATTT
>PKCQ01000017.1 GCA_002862265.1 Planctomycetaceae bacterium
ACAATCATGCAAAATGGCACACTGCAATGGAAAAAGCAACTCTCTCAAAATGACAATTCAAACAACACAAGCAAGCGACGATCAACCATGTCAAGAAGAGACCCTCAATCAATTTTGCAAGCTTAACACCCCATGCAAAGTCCAGCAGTGAATGGGGAAAAGCAAATCAATCACAACCTGCCTTTGCGCTTCGCAACCAAATTCCAGGCTGATTCGGCCTTCTCATTCAAAGCGTCAGTCAATGGCTCAGCAATTGCCTCACTACGTCCTGTTTGCAGCCTGCTAGGGGCCTGACTCAAGTTCTCGTGTGGAATGGTTGATACCAGGGCGGCATCCGACACTCACTCGGCGAGATGCAATGCGAACATAGAAAGCGTCGAAAGGTCAATTCTCTGATAGAGAGCGAAGCGTCGCAAATAGGTGCATTAACAGCGCAGGGTTAATCACAGTTTCACTTTGATGGAGTGAGCCGACTGCGCAGTTGCAAATTCAGCAGTGTAGACGACTCGAAGCGAAAACGGATGAGTTTCATCGGCTGGGTCAAACGAACATTCGCTACGCCGATATCATGGAAGTACAACGGAAACCGACGCTGCTCGACCAATCGTTCCTGCGCGACGGCGTGGCGAGAGAAGCACAAAATCTATCGTAAGGAACAAGTCGTCGCTCTGTGGCGAAGAACTTACGTTTGGCATAGAACTTAGGATTCTTCGCAGTTATTAGCGAGTGCCGCCGGCTCACGACCAAAACTCTGATTGGGCAATAGTAAAAAACTGATGAGTGCGAGCTGCTCGCACGGATTTTGGAGTGGAGATTGATAGACGAAAGAGAACAATGGCAGGACGACTCGTATGACGAGGATGCCTACGATCCAATCTACGAGGAGGAAGATGAGGAAGGCAATATAATTCCTTGTCCCAAATGCTCCGCAGAGGTCTACTATGACGCGGAGCAGTGTCCCCAATGTGGCTACTACCTGACTTCGGCAGAACGCTTGGTTCCAGGATTGCCACGCTGGGTCTATTGGACTGCGGTGATATTGCTTCTACTGTTCCTATACAACGTCGGGGATGCGGTGTGGAACGCTATGTCGACGTGAGCCCCTTGTTTCATTGTACTAGCTGTGTGAACTTGACCAGAGTTCCTTCAGTCGTCGGGATGCTAGGATTTGAAAAGGCCAAGAAGGAATTCTGGCAAATCCTTTTTTTATGCAAGGTATTCTGGCGAATCCCACTGCGGAACGTTATGGTGAATTTGCTAAAGCGGACACGGTTTTAGTATTACGTGGAAGTGTTTGCCACTCAATTTGCCAAGAGTCATGAACGAAATCCAGTCAATAAGCGAGGGAGAATCTCCGTCAGGTCACCCCGTGGTCTTGTTCGATGGAACTTGCAATTTTTGTAGCGTCTCGGTGCAATTTATCTTACGTAACGAGAGGGATTCCAACTTGCACTTTGCAACGCTGCAATCGGAGGTCGGACAGCAACGGCTGATGGATCATGACATGCCGCGTGATCGCATGGATAGTATGATCCTGATCGACCAGGAGCAAGCTTATGATCGCAGTGACGCCGCACTTCGCGTCGCGAAACACTTGCGAGCACCATGGCGTTGGGCCAAAATTTTTGTCTTTGTTCCTAAGCCAATACGTGATTGGTGCTATCGCATTCTTGCTAAGAATCGTTACCGCATATTCGGAAAGTCCGAGGAATGCATGGTTCCCAAACCTGAACTGAAGTCACGTTTCTTGAGCTAGATTCGGACCTCCCACTGATGCTGCTTCCAAATGCCAGAGGTAGCTCACTCTTGAGCGGATAGAATTGCTCAGGAGTTGGAAATCGAGGGACCTCCGGCTTGAGGAAGCCCAGGATGCAGCCCCACCCAAAAGGGTGAAAACGCGTAGAAGACTCATGCATTGGTGTGTTATCGCAGATAGCTCAATGTGGTCTTTCGCAACCTACTGCTTCATTCCTTTTCAGGAGCTGACATCTCCAGGCTTCTCGCCTCGTCGAACAAGTTATATGTGACCGCCAGCCTCCCGTCTCCGCTTGTCACTAGATCACTTTGTACGCGCTTCCTTTGTCATGACCAAAGGTGTCCTGGCTGCAGCGATAACCAGTGGCACTCAACCGTCGCACTCCCTCTTCCTCATCGCCACAACCCAACCTCTTCACAGGCAAATGGGCGATTTAGATGGTTTGGCGAGACAAACCACAGGCGATGCTAGCATTCAAAGGCGATTTGAGTTTAGATTGATGCAGTCGTGAGAATTCCAATGGAACTGGAAAATGCCAAGCAGCTTAGCACAGCCACAAACTGAAGCAGAACGTGTCCAGCAGCGTTTGGCCGACCTGGCTTCTCGCCGCGGCGGGGCCAGCAGCCCGTTGGCTCACAGCGATCGTGGGCTCAGTGAAAGTCCCGGTGAATCTGCAGAACCTTCAGCAGAACACTCCAAAATCGTCGCGCGCTTAGCACGTGAAGTTCGGCAACTGGAGACAGGGGGACGGCCAGAAACACGCTCCGGCATCTCCTCTGGCTGTGAAGCACTCGATGCTTACCTGCCCCAGCAAGGCTACGTGCCAGGTACCATCATCGAGTACCTCCGCGAAACGCGAGCCTGTGGAGCGAGCTATCTTGCCTTTGCCGCTGCGGCTTCGGCTATGCAAGC
>PKCQ01000280.1 GCA_002862265.1 Planctomycetaceae bacterium
AGATGGTGGATCGAACGTATCGGCTCACCATTTCCTACGCGAATAGCGAGACGCAAGTTCCGTCGCGCGAGCTCGACATCACGTTAAGAGGCGGAGGCCGGTTTGTGGTTCAGCCGCTGGACAAGCGATACATCATGGGCAGCGACGGGGACGAATACTGGTTGACCTGGAAGGAAGGCACTAATTGGGTGACGCGAGAATTTCGCTCCCTTGCACCTGAGCTGCAACGCAAGATCCCCGACCGACGCTTGCTGGAGATTGCCGCTTCGCCCGAAGAACCGCTTTTGCTGAAGCTAGAATCCCTACTTGCGTTGATCGACAGTCGATACGCCGTTGAGTTATTGGACTCCAAAGATTCGACGCTGCACCACATTCGGGCCACGCAACGAGGTAGAACAAGAAACAGGCCGATGTCTATTGACCTCTGGTCGGATGCCGAAGCTGGAGTGGTGCAGCAGATTAGACTCAGCATGCCCAGAGGTCGGCTGGGGGTTTTCGAGTTGAGAGAGACACCGATTCTTTCAAATAGCTGGTACAGCTATGCTGAGCACGCACCTGACAGAGCAGCACGCCGCATCGTGAACTAGACGTTTTCGGCGAAAGGTTGTCTGCTTCTCAGCGAAGCTGTACTTGGTTGTTGCGGCCAAACGGATGACCTCTGACCAGCAGTTCAGAGACGAGAATAGAGATCCGTCATGAAAAAAGTTATTGGAAAAAAGTTATTGGAAAAAAGTTATTGGAAAAAAGTTATTGGAAAAAAGTTATTGCACTTGCTTC
This sequence comes from Planctomycetaceae bacterium, assembly GCA_002862265.1. Classification (GTDB taxonomy): domain Bacteria; phylum Planctomycetota; class Planctomycetia; order Pirellulales; family Pirellulaceae; genus Aureliella. The sequence continues at coordinate 778 of PKCQ01000280.1, forward strand.
GATTTGTGGCGTAATTGCGTTCACCTATGCGTCGACAAATGCCAACTCGAACGATCAACTCGCGAGAAGAATACTGGAAGCCTATCCTCAGGCTGACGCTAATGGAGATGGCAGACTTTCCACAGCCGAGCTAGCTGCAGTGCGACGAATTGCGCTGAAACGGTATCCTGAGGCCGACTCGGACGGCAATGGAAGACTTTCCGTTGCAGAACAGGAAGCGTTACTGAACAAGCTCAAAGGCTCACCTCAACCGGCTTCTCTAAAGGAAAGCACTGCCTCGTCTGAGCCACTAGCGGAATCGGATTCCGTTCGTGAGGGGGCACGTCCGATCAAACCAAGTGCAAATGGCGTTGGCAGACAAATCCCCGATCTGACATTCACCGACATTTCAGGTACACGACATCAGCTCAGTGACTTTGCCAACTACAAGGCAGTTGTGTTTGCGATGACGGGAACCGGATGCCCACTATGCCTGAAGTACGCTCCCACGCTAGCCGATCTTGAACGCCGTTACCGCGACGAGAATGTCGCGTTCATTTTCATCAACCCAAATAATTCCGAGAAGCTTGGCGAGATACGCGAAGCGATCGATCAGCACGGCCTCACAGGCCCATATGTTCAAGACGTAAAAAAACTGCTGCCGGCTACTCTCAAAGCCAAGACGACCACTGAAGTCTTCGTAATGGATCAGGCTCGAACTCTTGTTTATCGAGGAGCAGTCGATGATCAATATGGATTTGCGTATTCGCTGGATGCCCCAAGGACCAGCTTTCTTTCGGACGCACTGGGATCAGTCCTCCGAAACGAAACTCCCGACGTGCAAGCTACCACTTCTCCTGGTTGCGAACTGTTCTACGATCAGCCAGCCCAAGTAAAGACGTCGGTTACTTATCACAATCGTATCTCTCGGATCATCCAAGCAAACTGTATTGAATGCCATCGTGATGACGGCATAGCACCGATTGCTTTGGAGACCTACACGCAAGTCAAAGACTATGCAAGCATGATTCGTAGCGTGGTCCGGCGCAAAGTCATGCCGCCTTGGTTTGCTGAACCACATGAGCGAGCCGTTGATGACGGACCTGAAATTCTTCACTGGGCAAACGATCGCTCTCTGTCAGGCCAAGAAAAGAAGGATTTGTTCGCTTGGATTGAATCGGGAGCACCCCAAGGAGACGACGCCAACGCTCCCCTTCCGAGGTCCTTTCCTGGTGGTTGGCTGATTGGAAGGCCTGATCGCGAATTCGTTTTCCCTGAACCGGTGCCTGTCAAAGCAACAGGTTCCATGCCTTACCAAAACATCACAGTTGAGACAAACATCGAAGAAGACAAATGGGTCCAAGCCATCGAGGTCCGACCAGGCAAGTTAGATGTGGTACATCATGTCATCGTATCGGTCAAAGCTGGAGACGGCGAGTTCGACGAGCGTGATGGCTATTGGGGAGCGTACGTTCCCGGCAATAGCACTTTAGTGTACCCAGAAGGCTATGGACGTCGCTTGCCAAAGGGTGCCAAGCTGCGATTCCAAATGCATTACACGCCCAATGGCATTGCCACCGAAGACATCACTCGGATTGGCATCATCTACTGCAAAGAACCGCCCAAGCACGAAGTGAAGGTCGTGGGAATCGCTAACCCGAAAATTGATATTCCTGCACACGCTTCACACCATCCCGAGGAGGCGTCGGTAAAACTGCCCTCTGACGTCGAGGTGCTTGCGTTCTTGCCGCACATGCATCTGCGAGGAAAGGCGGCTTTGTATGAGCTTAAGAGAGATGGTGGGACCGAGAAGCTGCTTGATATCCCACGCTACGATTTTAACTGGCAACTTCGCTACCGATTGGCTGAACCGAGAACCCTGCAACGGGGAGATACCATTCGTTTCACTG
>PKCQ01000378.1 GCA_002862265.1 Planctomycetaceae bacterium
AGTGCCTGCAAGCTGCGCATCCGGTTATGATCTTTGGCGACATCCATTACGGCACTCTTGCACGTCACGGAATTCACGATTGGCATGATGGTCCCTGGTCTTTCTCCGTTCCGGCCTTTGCCTCCACGGCAAATCGGCGTTGGGCTCCATCCGTACCGGCTCAAGGCGATAGCATCGAAGGCATCGAGGGGTCGGGCAATCATCACGATCGCTTCGGAAACAAAATCACAGTTTACGGGACGGCGCCGGATACTCAGGGGTATGGACTCGTGCACTTTAACAAGAAGAAGATGTTGATCCGCATCGAGCTACACACTTTTGATGCGGACCGGAAGCCCGACCACAAGAACGTTCCTGGCTGGCCGCTAACCATTCAGGTACAGCAAGACGAATTCGGCAAACGCGTCTCAAAACCGATGCGGACAGAGTAAGCATTTTTGGTTGAGAGCTGCTCGCCCACGAGACTACAACAGATCTCGGAGTCCGGAGACGTCGAGGATGGGGACGCCAAGCTTTTCAGCCTTCTCGCTCTTCGACCCTGAACCTGGACCGGCAACTAAGTAGTTTGTTTTCTTCGAGACGCTGCTGGACGTCTTGGCTCCCTGATTCTCGACTTGTTGTTCCCAGTGACGTTTGCCTTCCTCAAAACTGCCGCTGAAGCAAAACGTTAGCCCTGAGAGCTTGCCGGTCTTTGGCTTTTCAGGTTCGACGAATTCGAGCAGTGCGTCAATCTCTTCAGCGTGTTCTTCCAAATACTCTGAAATAGCCTCGGCCGTTTTTGTGCCGATATCATCCACTTCCTCCAATTGCTCCACGCTGGCCGCTCGGATTTTCTCGAGCGTGCCTAAGTGTCTCTCCAGTGCCTTGCCCGCAGACTTGCCCGCCGAATCGATTCCAAAGGCTGCGAAGAGTTGCCACAGTGGAATCTTCTTCTTCGACTCGGCGGCATCAGCGATGGCTTTGTCGAGTGCTGCTCCCGTAAGTTTGTCTGGGGCAGGAACCATTTGAACTGCAGCCAAAGCCAAAGTGGATTGGCGATCCGACAGCCCGCAGGCCATGCAATCTTCTTTGGTTAGGCGATAGAAATCTGCCGCAATCTTGACCTTCCCGCCTTCGACGAGACTGCTTACGCGACTTTCGCCAAGTCCGAGAATGCCAAACGTCTCCAAGTAGTGGCAAAGGCAGCTGACGTTCTGAGCGGGGCAGTCACCGTTGTTGCAGACGAGTTCTAGCATTTCGCCAGCACCGGCCACGAGCTCAGTGTCCTGACCGCAGGACGGGCAATTGCTGGGAAAATCAGGCACCGCCGAGTCACCAACGACATCGGTGACTTTGGGAATGATCTTGCCTGCCTTGCGCACGGCGATCTGGGTTCCGAGCGCGATCTGTTTGCGTTGCATGAAGCCAGCGTTGTGCAATGTGGCGCGAGAGACATTCGTTCCAGCGAGTTGCACCGGATCAAAAATGGCAACGGGCACAATCTTGCCGGTTCGTCCAGTTTGCCATTCGATCTCGCGGATAACTGGATGTGCTTCTTCCTCCCGAAATTTCCAAGCAATTTTACCTTTGGGGTTTCCGGTACGGGGGTCGCCATGGCGTCCGAGTTGCTCTTGATCCTCAATGCTATTAACGCCGATGATCACGCCGTCGACTTCAAAATCTAGGTTGGGAACGCCATTCTCCATTCTGGCAAGATCCGCGAAGTCAAAGTATTGAGTTTCTATGTATGGCACGCCTAGTTTATCGCGGCAATAGGCAGCTCGTTCGAGCTCCGTTCTAAAGGGCGGTTTCGCAAGCCCTTCGAGGGCGTAGGCGATGAAGCTCAGACGCATCATTTTCGTTTTGGTCGGATCCTTGAATTGCCGGATACCACCAGCAGCATGATTGCGCGGGTTGGCTCTCAGTTTCTCGCCAGCAGCAGCTAGCTCTTCTTGCACTTTGCCAAAATTGGAAAGTGTGCAAATCAGTTCGCCGCGGATGGAACAAGTCTTCTTTTGCTTGAGCGTTTTAGGTACGCCGCTGACGTACTTTACTTGTGCAGTAACATCCTCTCCGTGGATTCCGTCGCGCGGCCGCAATCCAGCTCGAACGAGTTTACCCTCTTCGTAGTAGATAGCTAGAGCGACGCCGTCGAGCTTGTACGCTTGATAGAAGTAGTTTTCCGGGTACGAAACCGGCTCTTCCTTGTAGGACATGCCCTCGATATGGCAGTTGTATTCCTCTTCCGTCGCTTCCGTGCAGTTGGCAATCCATTTGAAGAGCATCTCTTCTTGCGTTGCCACATCCTCGTGACTTGCCTTCTCGATGGAAGTCATGGGAGGATCGTGCACCACCTTTTGTACGGTGCTTTGTGCCAACGATGCGGTGGCTGAGGCAAAGACTTCGGAATTAGGTTTCAGCTCGGCCAACTCGCGACGCAAAGCATCGTATTCACCATCTGTAACAACGATGCCCGTATCTGGATGTACGCACTCTTCGCCACGCTCGTAGAGCGTATCGAGCTGAGCGATGATACGTTCTAGGTCGTCAGCAAGCACGCTCTTTTTTGCAGTCTTCTTGGCCATCTGTCCGATTATTGCGAGTGAAAGCTAGAGTCCAAATTCATAGGGCACGAACGCCACAATGAAGCGGACAGCATAGCAGATCGTTCAGAGCGATCG
>PKCQ01000107.1 GCA_002862265.1 Planctomycetaceae bacterium
TGAGAAAAATTACACTGTTGCTCTTGGCTGCAGTATCCACAGAGCCAGTGGCGACAAATCGGCCTGTGTTGCAACACACGATGATCTTGAGACGACGTATCTTCTTTGGTATACGTGGAACTCTGTGACAAATCATCGACCTCATAAAGACAGCACTTCAGGCAAAGTCGTTTAATTGTGCTGGCTGTAACGATTAAGGACATAAGAAAGGGCTAAAAGAAGCTGGATGAACCTAGGTGATTTCAAAGATCACAAAGATCAGCAGGTTGGCAGCGGTCACCTGTAGAGTTCTGCATAATGCAGAGTATTGAGTAAAGGCGAATAGATTTCGGCTAGAGTAAGTCTCCTCACGCCTTTCCTGGGCCCTCACCGCACAGTTCACGAACTCAAATCCCAGCTACCTTGATCCATGAGATTTCGTTTTGCCCTGAAACCTCGTTTTGTGATTTTTCTTTTTGTAGCCCTCACTGCAAAAGTGGCTTTGGCGCAGTTGGCGGTGCTTTCGGCTGGCGACGAGGTCGCGAGTTGGCGCCAGGCTCAGCTGGCGCACCTCAAAGAGCAACTCGAGACGGCGAAACCGCTTAGCAAGGAAATGCAGGATGAGCTGGCGAGCCAAAAGACTTGGCTTGAACTCTGGAAGCCCGGAGGGTTGTCGAGCGAACCAAATTCGAAGCAAGCCGCCAGCACCAAGCCCAAGTTGGTCGAACCGGTGGTCGATCCCAACGGCAAGGCTACGAGACTAAGAAGTCGATTGTTAGGGCCAAAGACGAGTCCGACGCAAAATGATACGCAAGCACTTGAAGAGTTAACGCAAGAATACCCTGAGGACGTTGGTGTAATTCAGCTGCAATTGCATTGGTTGGACCAGCGCCAATTTCGCAAAGAGTACGCTCCGGACATCTCAGAGCTCGCTGCGAAGCTGGACGGGCAGCTGCAGCAATTAATACCGACAGAACAAGTTAAGTCTGCAAGAGCTTTTTGCCTTTACCGGCGCGCCAGGGCTCTGGCTTATAGAGAGCTGCCGCAGGTTATCGCAAAACATCCGATTCAAGATCGGAAGAGCCACAACGCAGCGTTGCTCGCGGCTTATGGTGAACTGGTTAATTTGGTTGGTGAGGGGAGATCCGAGTTCGTACTGCTGCGGGTTCGTTTGCTGCGTCGTGATGGATGGCATGGGAAAGCGCTCCGCATCCTTGAGCTGCATGGGCGGATGATCGATCGCCAGTGGTATTTGAAGAAACGGCGTGATCTGCTCAAGGATTTGGGATGGGGGGCAGCCTATGCCGAATCCGCGGAGATTTACGCCCGAGAGTTTCCCGAGGCGGTCAGGGCCGAGAACGCGGCGCCATCGGTCCTTATTGGGCCTTAAGGGGTGCGAGCGGACCCTTGCTGTGCTGTTGCCACCAAATTGATCGTTTTGAAGTTAAAGAAAGGCCGTTGTCAGAACCGATTACGCCGGTCATACTTATGTTGTCCCGCTCCGAATCCGTCTCGTCGCGGGATTATTTTAAGCCATCGCTTGTGAAAGCTTTCACAAAGTACCTGAGGTAACGGTTTAGCCGGTGGATTGGCGGAGCGTCGGATAACCACTTACGATGGCGAAAAGACAGAAGATTCTGTTCGAAGCAGGCTTCATAGGATCAAAACAATGGTGGAACGGTTTGAAATCGGTCGTGGCTTGAGTGTCCCGATCGATGGTGAGCCAGATCAGGCTACACCGCCGGAATTCAAAGACGTTGGTCAAGTCGCGCTCGTAGCTGATGATTACATCGGGATGCGACCAACTTTGCTTGTTTCCGAAGGTGACAGCGTTGAGCTAGGCCAGCCAATTTTCTCAGACAAGAAAACTGCAGGCGTTGTGTACGCGGCACCAGCCGGCGGAAAAGTCAGCTCGATCAACCGTGGTGAGAAGCGTCGGTTCTTGTCGTTGATCATCGATAAAGAGGGCGATCAGGAAGGACGTGATTTCAGCGCTATCGATCCAGGGCAAGCCGAAGAGCAGACTCGAGAGCAAGTCGTTACTAAGCTCGTCGCGTCAGGGCTTTGGACCGCATTGCGGGTCCGACCGTTTAGTAAGGTGCCTTCTCCGGAAGCAGAGGCACCTCAGGCAATCTTTATCAATGCAATGGATACGAATCCACTCGCACCTTGCCCTGTCAAGATAGTCGAGGGAGCACTTGAGGAGTTTAGTGTCGGTGTTCAGTTACTTGCGAAGCTGACCGATGGCGATGTGTTTGTTGTCCGCTCTCCCAACAGCTCGGTCCCAGGTGAGAAGCTTGCCTCCAGTGTTCGAGTTGCAGAATTTGATGGTCCGCATCCAGCCGGTCTAGCTGGGACACATATGCATTTTCTCAAGCCGGCGACGATTGGCCGCTTAAACTGGTATCTGAATTACCAAGATGCGATTGCGATCGGCCGATTATTTTTGACTGGGCGACTTGATCCCACCAGGACGATCTCGTTGGCTGGGCCTGGCGTTAAGAATCCGCGACTGATCAAAACGCAGATTGGTGCGAGCTTGAAGGACTTGGTTGACGGTGAGCTGAACGAGGGCGAGCAGCGGGTGGTTTCTGGTCCAGTTCTTTGCGGTCGTCAGGCAGAAGATCTGATGGACTACCTTGGACGCTATCACTCGCAGGTGTCTTGCCTGGAAGAAG
>PKCQ01000465.1 GCA_002862265.1 Planctomycetaceae bacterium
GTGAAGCCGCCGCCCTTCAGTCGAGTTGGAATTACGCGTGAAGATGTGACGAACATCGCTCCTGAGAACCAAGCGAGTGCACTGAAACAGTTCGATGCACTTCAAGGTGGCTCGCAATTCACACCGCCTTCGCTCAAGGGAACGATTGTGTCGCCCGGGTTTCATGGCGGCGCTACCTGGTCCGGCGCTTCCTTTGATCCTGAGTCGGGCATTCTGTACGTTAACTCGAATAACCAGCCCAACATCGTTTCGTTGGTCGAACAGCCTGAAGGTTCGCCAACTCCGTACCGCATCACGGGATATAACAAGTTCGTGGACCACGAAGGCTATCCGGCCGTCAAGCCGCCATGGGGACAGTTAAGTGCGATTGACCTGAATAAGGGCGAGATTTTCTGGCAGTCGACATTGGGCGAGTACCCCGAGTTGACCAAGCGTGGGATTCCACAAACTGGCACGGAGAACTTTGGAGGCACGATCGTCACCGCGGGGGGCTTGGTCTTTATTGGGGGGACACGAGACGAGAAGTTGCATGCCTTTGACAAGACGACCGGCGAGCTGCTTTGGGAAGCAAAGTTGCCAGCAGGAGGCTATGCCACGCCAGCGACCTACATGGTAGATGGGCAACAATACGTCGTGATTCCTGCTTCAGGTGGCGGAAAACTTCGAACTAAGCCTGCTGACTCGATCATCGCCTTTGCTATCCCTCGGCAAACTGGTTCGGGCGACCTTGCACCGCTTGCCAGTGTTGCGTCAGAGGAAGCCAAGCGACTGTTCAAGGCGGCCCGCGAAGGCAACATTGCGGTCGTCAACGAATTGCTCGATACGGGCCTCGATGTGAACACGGCGAATGCTTACGGTGCAAACGCCCTGATGTTCGCTTGCTCGCGTGGACAAGTAGAAGTGGTCAAGTTACTCTTGGACCGCGGAGCCAACCCGAACGCCAAGGACACGTTCTACTCCGCGACAGCCATGTCCTGGGCGGCGATGAAGCAACACACGGATTGTGCGTTGCTACTACTGAAGTCCGGCAATCCTGACTCAGCGACTGCACTTATGCTGGCTGCAATGAGCAAGGATGCTGAGTCAGTTGAGTGGATTCTGAAGGATCACCGTCCGGAGCTTCCCACTCTGCAGCGCGTCAAGGCGATGCCGCAGGTTGCGTCGGAACCGAAGTTGGCGGAGCTCTTTGCCGATGTGCCGGATCCCGAGCCAAAGGATCCTGGGGAAGTACCAGCTCCTGAAACAAAGAGTTGGACACCCGACGCGCGCGATTTAGAAGCCTACGTCGGTCGCTACGCCTTGCTGCCAGCCGATTTTGAGAAACAACAAGATTTCAAAGACCAGTTTGCAGCGGCCCGAGAGTCGCTGGATATATCAGACCTGGAGATCGCTTCTGTCGTCGTCGACTTAAACAATCTCTCACTTCAACGAGATGATAGTGATGCAACACTGAAACCGAAGTCGGAGCATGAGTTTGAGTTCGGCGACTCGACCTTCCGCTTTGTGCTCCAGGATGAACAAGTCAAGGAGCTACTCGTTACCGTTGACGGCGAGACTCGCTCAAGATTTCGCCGCTTTGATGCGCCGGGGCTGAGCTACGGTTCCGCTGAATCCCTTGCCGCTGACTTGGAAATCTCTTCTTCGGATTGGATGCAGTTTCGAGGCAACGGTGCTCGTGGCTTGGCCGAAGGTCAGAATCCACCGGTGCGATGGAATGTGCCGGAAAAGCAAAATGTGTTGTGGAAGACTCCAGTCGAAGGTCTTGCGCATTCCTGCCCGGTGATTGTGGGGCACAAGCTGTTCCTGACCACGGCAATCAGTTCAGAAGATCAAGCTGGCTTACGTACTGGATTGTATGGCGATGTCGATTCGGTGGAAGATAACTCGGAGCATCGATTCGAGCTGCACTGTTACAATAAAAGGAACGGTGAGCTACTTTGGAAGCAAGTTGCCAATACCGCCTCGCCCAAGGTGAAGCGTCACCTCAAGAGTACTCACGCCAATCCGACTCCAGCGACCGACGGCAAGTACGTTGTTACATTTTTTGGCAGCGAAGGGCTCTACTGCTACACAGTTGGCGGCGAACTGGTTTGGAATAAAGACTTTGGAATGCTCGATAGCGGTTGGTTCTTTGATGCGAGCTATCAATGGGGCTTTGCGTCGTCGCCGATCCTATACAAAGGTAAGGTCATCGTGCAGTGCGACATTCAGGAAGGCTCCTTTCTGGCGGCGTTCGATGTCGCCACGGGGGAGGAAGTTTGGCGTCGTGACCGTGAGGAGATACCATCTTGGTCCACGCCTATCGTCGTCGAGACTGAAGTCGGGCCGCAACTCGTTACTAACGCAACGAATTACGCTCGAGCCTACAATCCTGAAACGGGAGAGGAGATTTGGCGGATCGGAAAGAACTCGGAAATCGCTGTACCGACACCTTTTGCCGCACACGGATTGATTTATGTTGTCAGCGGTTATCGTCCGGTTCGCCCGATTTACGCGATTCGTCCTACGGCCAAGGGCGATATCTCAGATCAGATTGGCTCGCGCTCGAGTCCTTCGATGGCTTGGCAGAATAGACGCAGCGGATCGTACATGACAACGCCTGTCGTTTACGGAGATTACTTCTACACCTGCAATTCCGCGGGTATTCTGG
>PKCQ01000696.1 GCA_002862265.1 Planctomycetaceae bacterium
GGGCCACCTGGCCCGCCATCGGCGAGTTGGACCTCGCCGGATGCTTCGCGCCCGCCGCGCCGCCGCCCGCTTCAGCGAGGTACCGCCTGCGCGCCTACGTGGAGTACAAGCCCGACGAGGACGTGGTGCCCATGGCACCGCCATCGTCGTCCGCCATGGCGGGGGGCGCGGGGTCGCGGTGGACCGCGGCAGCGGGATCGAGCAAGGCCCGCGCGCGGGCAGCTAGGCGCGCGTCCACGGATGGGTCGACCTTGCGGCGCACAATTTGCCCCTGCTGGTTCGTTCGCGGGATCCCACTGCCAGAGTTCTTCTCCAGTGGCCGCGTGGAGGGCTATGATTTTCCGAGTTGGAGTCGGCGTGTAGAGCACTCCGTCGACAATGAGATTGTTTGCCTGATACTCCGCGGCAGCGCCGGTATCATAAGTCCAGGCCACTTCCATCTGCTCTACGTTTCCCCGGTTGATCTGCTCCAGTGAAGAGTAGAGGTTGCGTTCTTTCCCACCGAGATACGTGGGCCAGTCCGAATCCTGTCCGTAACAGAGGCAAAGACTGCTGCAGCTTGCGAAGAGCAGGATCAGTTGTTTGAATACGTTCATTAGCACGACGACAATAGTTGCAGTAATTCGAGCGCTCGCTAGAGGAAAGAGAGCGAAATCTCAAAGCACAACAGCTTATAGCGGCGCAGAGCCAGACGCTACCAGCCGTGAGCTACAACAAGAGACAAGATTTATCCACAGATTCGAGGTGCAGACACCCTGTTCTTATGTGAGCGAAACACCGTCGCGACCAACAGCAACTGTAGCGATAAACCCATCCTTTTGAGCTCGCGTTGAACCTATCAGAATCGAGGCACTATAGCGCAGGTATTTGTCGTATGAGCTATTGCGAGAAAACCTCTAGCCAGATTCGCGAACTCATTTTCGAAACTTGGCACAGCTTCTTCGTCGTTGATGCCCCTGTCACTCCGACGCCCATTTGCAGGACGGTTTTCACAAGCTGAGTTTCACTTTCAACGTCGGCTGACAAGTCTTGCTTCTCGGACAACCCCTCCACAACTCCTAACACTGGGCCTTAACCCTCGGCTAGCATCATTCCCAAACAGGTGTTAGCTCTACGTGATCGCTCCCTTTTGGCGTCGCTGATTTGAGGTTCAAATCCGCCCCAATTCGCGTGCTACGCTCGTTCGGTCCACTGTGCGTTGCGGTGCTTCGGTGTGACGAGTCCAGAAAGCACAAGCGGCAAGTAAGAGAACTGCTAAAGCTAGAGCCGCCCAAGCCTTCGGCGGGGCAAAACGAAATTACCTTAAACGACTCAGCGTTTCGCAACAGGGGAGGAGATTACCCCACTCCGCCAGAGATTGGAGAATGCTATTCGGCACCCAGCTCTCAGGAATCGCTGGATCGTAGTCCGATTTGAGTTCGGATGCCGACCTTGCGTGAGAAGATGTAGCAACAAGTAGCGACTCTTGTCGCTTGCTGAATCTGAATCGCAAACCGATGGCAAAGTCGGCAAATCCCCAAGCCCGTCCTGCAATTCTGCGATCACCTGATCAATGGCTTCGCAATCTACTTGTTCCAGGCAGCTAAGTAACTCTAGGAATTCAGAGTTACGAGAATCTGATCAGCCCGCTTAGGGAGCTAAGCTGCCGACTTCGAGTTAAACCTCTTTGGTCTGCACAAGAACGCTCATGTCGCGAGTAGCAATTTGATCGTACTCCACGGTTTTAACCGTTCCACGAACGGTTGCAGGCGAAACGATTTGCTGCTGATCTAGTTGACGGAATTTCTCATTTTTGCGAAGCAGTTCGACTTGGCAGCTGTGGCAATCTGGTTCTAATTCCCACAACTGAGACGCTTTCGAAAACATGTTTTGCGTTGCCATTGGCAAAGACGCCTCCGTGCATGCGACTATCTAAGTAAGCCAACTTAAAACTTGCACAGAAACAAAGCTTGATAGTTGATATCGTTCGGCCGTAGACCGTTAGGCGTACTGTCATATCTATCATTGGCTCCCAAACGGACCGAAAAGTTTCCGTCCTCGTCTAGCAAGTGCTCCCATCCGACGTCAGAGACTAGACGGTAGTCAGAAAAGTCACGCCAGTTCGGGAAGTAATCAAACTTAGCAATCAACTTGTTGCGCTTATTGATTTGATGCTCGTATTCAAATCCGAAAAGCGCTTCAGGCGTCCAATCATTGTTCGGCCCGCCGAACTCACGGGATGCACCAGCACCAAACCTCGTTTTTAAAGTTAGATCATCGGTGTTGTAGATGCTGTAGCCGATACCAGCATTGATGTTGTAACGCAGATCAAAGGCTTTGAACTCATCGTATTCCAAACCTTTCTTCACGAAGTAGGTCCACGGTGATTCCCCTAGAAAGCGCTCAAAGTCGGTATACAACAGCGCATTGTTCTGCGTTTCGACTCCACCAGCTTTAGTACGATTGTGCGAAAGTCGGAAATCCCACAAGTTGGCATCCGTCTTGCGTTTGAAGCGTGCCCCTGTTTGGAAGCTAAATGACTGAGCATTGCCGTCCGAACCGTTGATGCCAAGTTCAGCACTGTTCTCCCAACCATCGTACGGCAACCAAGTCCAAGGGTAATACCATACAGGTTGATACACCGATTCGGGATCTTCGATGACTGGCATAG
>PKCQ01000432.1 GCA_002862265.1 Planctomycetaceae bacterium
AAGAGAAATGCCAAGGCAGATACAATCGCCAGTGCGATAGAAATCAATCGCCCTGTCAATCTAGCGAAATGCTTGCGGGCACTCGAAGTCTGCGATGGCGTGGTCCGCAAGGTTTCGGATCAAGAGATCCTGGACGCCAAGGCGCAGGTCGGTGCTGGTGGAATCGGTTGCGAGCCAGCGAGTGCGGCCAGTGTCGCGGGTGCCAGACTCTTGCGCGAAGAAGGAATTATTGCACCATCTGATCGAGTCGTCTGTGTCCTGACTGGTCACCAGCTCAAGGATCCAACAGCCACGGTTGCCTATCACACCGATGACCAAGACAGGTTCAACGATGTGCTCGGTAGTCGAGGTGTCAGTCGCGCTTCATTTGCCAATCGCGCGGTAGCGGTACCCAACGATCTCGATCAGATCATTCGAGCGATCCAGCTATACAGCTAACTGCCTGCGGGGCTTGAGCTGCTGGACAAATCGCCAGGAAACAACTCTTGTTTCGCCTGGTCACTGAGGCTTCCGGCGTATTCTGACACTTCGTAGAGTTCGACTTTCGGCGGCGAGGAGAGATTCAAGCCAGTAAGTTCTTCCTCGAAGAATATTGCTCGCTGGGCGTGTAGTTGTTCAAAGCGTCCAGCCAACCACTTTCTTCTAGGCTCTTTGCCTTCCGGTACCTCGTCAAGCACTTTGTCGTGGTAGGCGAGCCAATCGAAGAACTGAGATTCATGGCATGCGGCCATTGTGACCAGCCCGTGAAACTCCTCCGCTACGCCGAGCACGATATCGGCACGAAGTCGATTGGGCCTCGAAAACATATCACACATGTAGGCTACGACGGGATCGGATCGTAACGCCGGGACTTTCGGGCACACGCTGGGTACCGTGACCAGGTAAGAGGCATCCTGAACGGCAGTGCCAACTGCTCGGTGATCAGGATGATAGTCGTTGGGACGATGTGTCAGCACCAAGTCTGGCTGAAAGCCGCGGATTTCTTCAACGACGGCTTCTCGCACATCAATGGTGGGCTGGAGATAGCCATCGCGAAAGTCCCATGTCACATACTCCGCACCAACGGTCGCTCCAGCTGCGGCTGCTTCGCTGCGTCGAATCTGCTTGAGCCGTTCAGGGGACAAACTTTGGTGACCGCTGCTGCCGTCCGTGACCGAGACAATCTTGATTTGTGCTCCAAGTCGACACTGGCGGACGAGCAAGCCTCCCGCGTAAACTTCTGCGTCATCTGGGTGAGCGCCGAAGACTAGAATTCGGGTCAACTTGGGGCCTCACTGATGCCTGAGAAAACGCGTGCTTATGCGGGGAGCGGTGTAAAGGTATGAACTCTACTGCTTTTCTTCATAGACGACGATGAGCAAAACATCGGAAGCGCTAAAACTACCCATCGTAACCGCACCTTCAGACTGAGGTGCGATGTTGCCCGTGACCGAAATAAGCTCGTTGCCCGTTTCGTCAAGCCAACGGTTGACCTCGTCCTCGAGCGGAAAGAGTTCGCTCTCAATACCTTTGAAAATCTTGATTTTGCGCACTGTTTATCCTCGTATCTGAGCCAGCGAGAGTGGCATGAGAAAAGTATGATTCGATCTCATAATCGTCCCACCCATTCTACATCAGCAGGCCCTCACGTTCCTAGTAGCCCAGGACTTGGTGCGTTCATGGCCATTGGGCCAATCGGCGACCAAAGAATCGGTGGCTGCTGTGAGCATTCGACGTTGAGTAACGTGGCGAGACACCGGGCAGCAAATCGGTCTTCGGAGCCCTAGCGAGATGCGTAGTGAAACTCGGTTTTGTGTTGGGCGCTCAGGGGGACGCCAAAGTCTCTCCTTGTATCGGGTGCGTGTAGGCTGAGGTTCGAGAATTACTTATCTTTTCGGTGGGGGCTTACTCGCCCTCTGATCCTATGCTTTGAACCTGCGTCAGCCAGTGATTGAGGAGCGCTACGCCTTTCTCTGGCATGGCTATCGCGAAAAGTCCGACGAGCGACACGAGTTCAATGAAGAGTCCCAAAAACCAAGTCACTCGTTTCTTTCGTTTCCTGCGCATGATAATCCTCCCTGATTCATGCAAGCAAATGATCCCGCACTTGAGTGCAAGTGCAAGACGAACAGCCAACAGGTTGATGGGGAAGACAGTCAGCAAAACAAATGCCAAATCGCCAAAGTATTGGACCGCCCTGCCCTAACCCTATTCTTGTAATGGGTTTAGACTAAGCCGGACTTCAGTAACAGCGAGTAGATTTGCAAACTTTACAGAGCGATTCCAGTTTTTTCCGATGTCAGCCGAATCTCAGCCGAAAGATGTGACGCAGGAGATGCGTGACGAAATTGCAACGGAATACTTTGCTGCACTGCCCTTCACGCCTTATCCGGTTCAAGAGGAAGCTCTGCTTGCTTGGTATACCAGTCAACAAGGTGTTTTGGTTTGCGCGCCGACTGGCACTGGCAAGACTTTGATTGCTGAAGCAGCGATCTACGAGGCTCTGAAAACTGGCCAGCGAGCCTACTACACCACGCCGCTCATTGCTCTGACAGATCAAAAACTCGATGAGCTCAGGCAATCGGCCGTTCGTTGGGGCTTCAAGGAGTCGGATGTCGGACTGGTGACAGGAAATCGCAAGGTCAATGCCGATGCACCGATTCTT
>PKCQ01000483.1 GCA_002862265.1 Planctomycetaceae bacterium
GCACTGCTCGAAGCGATGCAGGAACGCCAAGGTACGATTGGCAGTGAGACATTCAAACTCGACGAGCCTTTTCTTGTGCTCGCCACTCAAAACCCAATTGAGCAAGAGGGTACCTACCCGCTACCAGAGGCCCAGGTCGACAGGTTCATGCTGAAAGTCGTCGTGGATTATCCAACAAAGGAAGAGGAACGGAAAGTTGTCGACCGGATGGCCAGCGGTCAGCCCATTCCTGAGATCCGAAAGGTTGCTTCTCCTGAGGACATCATGAGTGCCCGAGCCACTGTCGAGAAAATCTGGATAGATGAGAAAGTCCGTGACTACCTAGTCGACGTCGCACGGGCAACCCGGAACCCTTCCGAGTACGGTATCTCAGAACTGGAAGGCATGATCGAAACTGGAGCCAGCCCGCGAGCGTCGATCAGTTTGATGCGAGGAGCAAAAGCTCATGCGTTCTTACAAAGTCGCAGCTACGTGACACCCCACGATGTCAAAAGCGTCGCCACCGAGATACTTCGCCACCGCGTCATTCTGACATACGAGGCGGAAGCGGAAGGAAAGACGAACGACGACATCATCCGCAAGATCCTGGACAACGTTCCGGTGCCTTAATCTGCGGAGGATTGTTGACATGCTGGCAAAGGAAGTTATCAAACGCGTTCGCGAGATCCAAGTGCGAACCGGCCGTCACGTTGCGGACGTTCTAGCTGGACAATACTCGTCAGTCTTCAAAGGTCGCGGGATCGAGTTCGACGAGGTTCGTCCCTACGTTCCAGGCGATGAAGTGCGAAGTATCGACTGGAACGTCACAGCACGCACCGGGGCCCCTTACGTAAAGCGTTACGTCGAAGAGCGACAGCTGACGATAATGCTTATGGCAGACGTTTCTGCGTCTCAAGATTTCGGTTCAGGCTCACGCTCGAAACGCGATGTAGCAGCAGAGCTCTGCGCATTACTAAGCTTCTCCGCCACCTTCAACGATGACAAAGTCGGCTTAACACTCTTCCATGGACAGATTGAGCAGTATATTCCTGCAAGAAAAGGTCAGAAGCATGCATTGCGTGTCGTGCGAGAAGTGCTGACACATGGAGATCGGCTTGAGCAGCAACATCGCCCGGTACGAATGCGATGGCTCCCATTCGGGCGGCATAGAAGTTGGTGGCGCAAAGGCAGGCAATCAACTGACATAGCTGGAGCCATCGAGTTTCTCCTCTCCGTCAGCAAGCGGAAAACAGTCTGTTTTGTAGTGAGCGACTTCTTCGACGAAAACTACATCAAGTCACTGCAGATGGCTTCGCGCAAACATGACGTCATCGCAGTACTGATCAGCGACCCGCGTGAACTCGAACTTCCAAATGTGGGAATGGTTTCGATGCAAGATGCGGAAACCGGTCAGTTGGTCCAACGTGACACTGGCTCCGCCGCTTTTCGAACTGCCTTCCGCAATCAGGCCGAGCAGCGTATCCAAGAGCTGGAACAAGAGTTTCGGAAAGTCAAGATAGACTTCATCCACATCGATGCCTCTCAGTCGGTTGTTGATCCTATCGCCAAATTCTTCCGAATGCGCGAAACAAGGAGGAATCGATGAGTTCGCGAATCGGCCTATTTTGTAGCAAGCTCTACATGCTAGCTATTCTGAATCTTCTCATTGCAGCACCAGTTTCTGCAGAAGACTACACCGACGAGAAGTCGCTGGGACCGATCAAGGTGGTTACCACACTCTCGCCAAGTAATCCACGGCTCGGTGACGAACTTTCTTTAACAATCGATGTCACAGCTGAAAAAGACGTCGAAGTGTTGATGCCAGAGTTTGCGGATGTGGTCAGTGGATTTCCAATCTCACAATATCTTCCTAAGCAAACTATTACGCCCGAGGGCAAATCGAGATTTACCGTTCGCTACGTCTTTCAGGTGGAGTTCTCGGGAAAACAAGTCATTCAGCCGATCGCTATTGAATTTGTTGACAATCGCGAAGGAGAGCAGGCTGCTCCTGAAGACTACGACGCTTACGAGTTGCTCACCGAAAGAATCGAATTCAGCGTCGCCTCGGTGCTCGTAACCAGTGTCGACGAAGAGCTGAATCCGCCGCTGCCTGAATTGGATCTTCCCGCCGAATCAATTGCTAAGTCGAGCTACCTCGTGCTTGGTTTCGTTATTGCTGCTGGAATGCTTGCAGCCATAGGATTCTTACTCTGGTTACGAAATAGAAAAGACGTCCGCAAAGCAAACGCTTACGAATTGGCCAAACGTCAATTGGATAGCATCGTCGCTGCAGGATCTCGAATTTCCGTTGATAAGTTCTATGTTGAAACGTCTGCCGTGATCAGACGGTACCTGGAGATTCGTTTCGAACTCGCCGCCCCAGACTTGACCACAGACGAGTTCCTTCAAATTGCATCCAGCGAAAGTGAATTGTCGAAGGAGCACCAAGATCTCTTAAGTGAGTTTTTATCTCAAGCTGACCTCGTAAAATTCTCTGGTAAGGATGCCTCAGAAGGTGAAATGCGACGCTCGACAGAGTTAGCTTACAAGTTCCTCGAGGAGACGCGAGCGGAAGCGCCTGAAGTCGTTTTGGAAAAATCGGAGGCATTGCACGACCACCATGCGAACCGCTCGATTCCCAAGGAGTCTTCGCATGT
>PKCQ01000137.1 GCA_002862265.1 Planctomycetaceae bacterium
TCCTTAAGGATTCCTTACGGGATTCCTTAATGGGAACGTTGAGGGATCAGACATGTTGTAAAACTAATTGAATTCTTTAGGTTTTACATGAAATTAAGTCATATTTAATGAATCGTTTTCAAATTGTTAAGTAATTAGGCCGTATCTTAACAAAATACGGCCTAATTAAGCATGAGCGGGTCACTCATTAATGAGGTGTTTATGCTGCCTGGGTTAATGTAGCAAATGCTTGTCCCATGCGTGTTGTTTCACCTGGCTCAACACCGTCAGCAAAGGTTTCTATTGCATCTTGAGCGAACAACATTACCACAGTGCTGCCTAATTTAAAGCGACCCATTTCAGCGCCTTTTTCTAAGGTTAACGCTTCTGGGCCTGTTGTTGGGTAGTCCCAGCTAAATACTGCTTTGCCAGCAGGAGGGGTCACAGTGCCTGCCCAAATAGTTTCAATGCTGGCAACAATGGTTGCACCAACAAGCACCATGGCAAGTGGGCCTGACTCGGTTTCAAAAATGGCCACAACGCGCTCGTTACGAGCAAACAACCCAGGCACATTTTGCGCGGTTAATGGATTAACTGAAAACAAGTCGCCTGGCACGTAGGTCATTTTAGACAGTGTGCCGGTAATGGGCATATGAATGCGGTGGTAATCTTTTGGTGCAAGGTAAATGGTGGCAAAATCTCCACCATCGAAGTCATGAAGGCGCTGCTTATCCCAAGTATCGTCTGCATGTTCCTGCCGTTGTTCATAGCCTCCTTCATGCTCCGAGGCGAAGTCACTCGCCCGGGCGAAAAAGACGAAGGAGACGAAAAGAACCTGCAGCCTTGGCATTCAAACTTGTTCTTGGCACTGGGCTTCGCTGGTCTGATCTTTGTGCCGATCTTCAAGTCGGTAACGCACCTGCCGCCATTCATGGGCATGATGTTCAGCTTGAGTGTGATTTGGGTTGTCTCAGAGTTCATCAAAAATGACTTGGACCACGCAACCAAGTCATCCACGAGCGTTATCACGGTACTCAAGAAGATCGACACCGCTAGCATTTTGTTCTTCTTGGGTATCCTACTCGCCGTTGGAGCTCTCGACGCGACAGGCATCCTACAAAACCTAGCTGGTTGGCTCAGCGAAACCGTTCCAAACATGCAGCTCGTGGCAATTACCATCGGCTTGCTATCCGGAGTAGTTGATAATGTCCCTCTAGTTGCCGCTGGCATCAAGATGTACGAACTTCCACAAGACGATATCTTCTGGTTGTTCTTGGCCTACTGTGCTGGCACCGGTGGTAGCTGCTTGATCATCGGATCGGCGGCGGGCGTTACAGCCATGGGCTTGGAAAAGATCGACTTCGTTTGGTACGCCAAACGCGTATCCATGTGGGCCTTGATCGGCTACCTCGGTGGTGCTGCAGCGTTCTACGTTCAAGAACAATACTACCCACATGCTTATGCGTCACTAGAAGCCAAGGAGAATTCTGAGTCCGGGCAGACTCAACTGGTGAGTACCGATGCACCAGAGGATGACCATCATGAAAGCCACGAGGACTATTACAAAGGTGACGACCACAAGGCTCACGCCGAAGTCCACTAGTGGCAAAGGCTCCCGGCCGTAGAAAGCCCCCAACCGTAAGCACCGCCTTACTCTGGCTCAAAAACAAAGCGAGCGAGGAATCACTCCCTCACTCGCTTTTTCGTTTTCGTTCCCAAAGCTGACTATTACGCAGCTGCCTTCCCTGCTCAAGCTAGCTCGCCTTCTTCCAAGGGGGCCGAGCATTCTTGGTGATCTCTCCATCGAGCTCTTCCATACGCTTTCTCATCTTCGCGACTACGTCCGGTTTATCGACTGCCAAGTTGTCTTGCTCGCCGACATCCTTTGACAAATCAAATAACATCACCTGAGCCTTCGCTTTTGTCTTCCTGCTCTTGTTTTGTCGTGGCTTCTTTACTAACAATTTCCAGTCGCCTTGCCGCAGCCCCTCAAGGTTTCCTTGCGAGGTGTAGTAGACGAATTCGTCTCGCGGCGACTGCTTCGAATCACCAGTCCACAAGCCGAAAACATCAAGGCCGTCAATCTTTTTGTCACTTGGCAAAGTTTTCCCTGTGATCGCGGCGATCGTTGGCAAAACATCAATCGTGCTAGTCAACTCATCACAAATCGTCCCAGCCGGAATTTCCGGTCCACGCATCACGCAAGGTACGCGTTGGCCACCTTCAAAAGTAGTCCCCTTGCCTTCACGAAGCGGGCCCGCAGAACCACCGTGATGTTTGAACTGGAGCCAAGGACCGTTATCAGTCGTATAGATGACATAGGTGTTTTCCGCCAGCTTCAACTCATCCAAAGTATCCAGCAGTCGGCCGACTTCGGAATCAATATGTTCAATCACATTGATGTAGGCATTGAGCGGGTTTGAATCTCGCACGTCGTCTGGCACGTACAAAGGGATGTGCGGCATCGAGTGAGGCAAGTAAACGAAGAATGGCTCGTCTTTATGCTCCTTCACAAAGTCAATTGCCTTTTGCGTGTACCGACGAGTCACTGTGCGTTGGTCAACCGGCAGTTCAACGATTTTTTCGTCCTGGAACAAAGGAGTCTTCCATTTAGTCAACGTTGACTCGGGATCCTTCCACAGCTCGTCCATGCCTT
>PKCQ01000495.1 GCA_002862265.1 Planctomycetaceae bacterium
CTATCAGGCTCGGGGCGGTTCTTCCCTCGTCCGAACTTCCACCTCACGCAACGAGTCCATCTCAGCTTGAGCGTACGAATGGAAAACGTCTTCGATGAATCATTCTGCTTCAAGTCACTCAAAAGATGCCTCTTGCGCTGCGAGAGTACGAAGCTCCGTCGTGTCTAAGCAACCACATTGCAAATTGCAGCCGTTCAAAGTCTCGACCGATTTACGAATCCCGACGTGGGATAGGTGAACATCCCCTTGCACCAATACTTACCTCAGGTCTTGCAGCGATGAACGATTTCCTCGGTTATGTCTTCCTTGTCCTCAGCAAAGAATCCGTGGATGAGTTCGACGTAGTCTTATGGAGTTGACCCCGGAATGCGCGTGGCCATTGGCTTGAGCGACAAAGTCAAATCTAAGCACGAACCTGCCGAGTGCTCGAAAAGCACTCCCGGCTGCAAATCTCGAATGCGGGGCATGAAGATCAAGCAAATTGCTACCAGTGAAGCCCAATGCTTAGCGCGACCTCTGTCGAAGCCCACGAATTGTAGTCGGCCTAAGGAAGAAACTCTCTTGGAATCGGGATGTTCGCGGCAGTGGCAGCTGCCTTGGTCATCAGCACAATGCGTTTCTTGCCGGGACTGCCAGAATCGTCGGTGACAACCCAGATCAGTTTTTGATCGGGAGAGCTGAGTTCAGCACCTGGCGTCGTATTGCCCATAATGGCTATTTGGGTCAGAGCCGAACGTACTGATTTGTTCTCGTGCTTAAAATCTCGCAGTTGCTGGTTTCGGGTGATGCCGCCCGCCTCAAATGCGTCTCCGTCGAGCAGGAATCCGAGAGTCGGCGTCCCCTCGGGGAGACGGTCATTCGCCTCCTCGACAATCACCGCGAGAGCATTCTCGATTGGTTCTTGGTCAAAACTGACGTTGATCGGGCGAGCCAAGTACTCCTCCATGGTCAGAGGTTGCGCAGTCGGTGTACTTCCAGTTGCGAGCTGTCCACGAATCGTAGCTGAGTCTTGCAGCCCCGTCCACGATGCAATCAAAAGGTTGGACGCAAACTTGCTCGGCAGGTACATGTTGGATACACCAGCCCCATCCTCGATCTGATAACGCGTGTATTGCAAAGCCTTTCGGAGCTGCTGCGGAAAACGCAGCGCCAAGCCCATCCAATATGGATGGGGAGTCTCGCTGACAAACCATGACTCGACTTGCCCAGGCCAACCATTCAGTGCCTGCTGCACGCTGGCCATGGTCCGTCCTGCCTCTTGATCGCTAGTTCCAACCAGCTGCAACTCAGTGTACCAAGAGTCTTCGAAATGCATTTTCAGTGCAACCGCCCGAGTGTCGTTACCGATCTGCCGCCTTAAGATCGATTCGAGCCGTGGAGGATATCGTGACAGAATAGCCCGGCCATCTCCAAACAAGAATGCTGGCGTGAAAATGACCGACAAATCGTAGTTGCTGCTGCTAGAGTTCCACAGCTTCTCCACAGGTGCTAGCAACGGAGCTTCACCGCCCCCCATGCTTGCAGCTTCTTTGATCAGGTTGACTGGGCCAAAACAGAAACTCTCAACCTCGGTAATTTCCGCAAGTGCCTTCTCAAGCAAATAGGCGTTTGAACCACTGGTCAGGATCTCCGTTTCCTCAACTTTCTCAGTCTTCGGGTTCCGCCATACGTTTCGCAAATAAGTTAGCGGCTGGGCAGAAGAAAGTTCGACTCGATAGACTTGCTGAGGCATACCGCCATCGGCAACCGGAGCGTAGTATCCGATCAAGATCTGCTGTACGTCGCTGGACTCTAGTCCAACCGCCTTGAGTGTGGCGTCAAGCGAGTCTTTGACACTAGGTTCCAGGCTAGCCAAAATCCCTTTCTTAATTCCATCGGAGAGCAAATCTCGCGGACGAATGGATAGAAAAGCTCCTGCACCAGGCGGCAGCAAATTCAGCTTAAACTTTGCCGGTGCAACAGGCGGCACCCAAATGTTGGTTTCGGAGTCTTGCAGGTTGTAAAAGGACAACATTGGGTCCTTCTCAATCACCGTGACGGAGCTACCATTGTCTGGCGGCACGTAGGTTCCACCTTTGGCCTGCCCCTCTTTCTTGCCGCCGCCTCCATCTAGGGCACCGGAGTAAGACAGAATTCCGAGCAGCAGCAAAACGAAACCAGCTCCACCGAAAACGGGCACCATCCACTTATTGGAGGGCTTGCGTTTCTTCTTCCGGCGAGACTTGGGCGATTTCTTTTCGGCTTTTGGGGCAGCAATACCTTCGGCCTTGGCGACTTTCTTGCGAGCCTGACTTGCATTGCTCGACGTTTCTATCTGCTGAGTTGTTTTTTCCAGCCTGTCGGCCCCCAAGGCCGCGACAGCAGCAGCTTCCACAAGCTTTGCAATAGCAATCCCCATCGCGCCACCACTGCCCCACTTCGGTGCCCTTTCTGGGCCCCGTCGTGGGCGTGATAGGCGCGCATTGTGTGCCCTTGCCCTTTATGGTTGGAGGGACCTTGGACCACCAGCCAGTTTTTGGGTCCGTGACGTACTCTGGCTTGGAGGATGGGGCCATGTAGGATGGCTGCCGCGAGTGATGCCCCGTGAGGAGCTGGTTGGCGGCAATGGCGTCGACGAGGACGCGTGCCTGA
>PKCQ01000474.1 GCA_002862265.1 Planctomycetaceae bacterium
GGGAACCAGCGGAGAAGGCAAGAAGTGCCACGTGATTCGGGTGCGTTGTTCCGATGGAAGAGTACTTTGGGACAAGGAAGTTCACACTCAAGAGACCTTCAAGATGCGTCGAGCAAATAGCCACGCGACACCAACGCCAGTTAGCGATGGGAAACGACTTTACGCGGTCTTCTTTGACGGGACCGCAGTTGCGATGGATTTTAAGGGCGAAGTCCTTTGGAAGAATGCAGATTTCGACTTCTACAGTCTCCACGGTCTTGGAGCTTCTCCGGTATTGGCAGGCGACCTATTGATCATGCCCTTTGATGGCAGCAGTCGTGAGGAAAACACACTCGGCTGGAAGGAACCTTGGGATCAAGCCGCTCTGGTTGCTTGGGATTGTTCCAGTGGCGAACTGCGCTGGGTGGGACAACGGGAATCGTCACGCGTTGGGCACGTTACGCCGATCTTGATTGAGAATGGAAAGCGCGTCGTGTCGGCCGGCGGAGACCGCGTGCAAGCCTTTGATACGGCAACCGGTGAGCGGATTTGGTCGATATACAGCCAAGGTGAGGGAGTAACGCCATCACCAGTGGTTGGCGGTGGGTTGATCTTTACGTCGTCTGGATTTGAAGAGCCAACCATTCGGGCAATTCGCCCTGGCGGGAAAGGTGACGTCACGACGTCTCATATTGTCTGGGAACAAAAACGTGGGGTCCCTGCCTTGCCCTCTTTTCTGTACGTTAAACCGTATTTGTATTCAATTACGCGAGACAATATTCTTCACTGTCTGAAAGCAGAGAACGGAAACATTGTTTGGCATAAGCGGCTCGAGGGAACATACTCCGCTTCGCCCTTGTTCGCCGAAGGGCGAATCTATATCACTTCCGAAGAGGGCTTAACCACAACGTTCGCCCCTGGAAGGGAGTACAAGGAACTCGGGCAGAGCCGCGTCAGCGGAGTTTGTAAAGCTTCGCTTGCCGTTTCTGGTGGCAAGTTCTTCCTTCGCTCAAGTGAATATCTGTATTGCATTGGAAAGTAACCGCGATACTCGAAACCGAAACAGCTACAAATCAGAACGCTTTGAGTCAGAGATGAAACAACCGAGCGTTGGATCCCCAGCGATGAGGACGACGAATGAGTGGCGGAGTTAGCCTACGGGCACTTCCAGCGTGTTCCACATCAACCGCAACTCGTATCTCGCGAGTGGGTAACCACAGGTGAAGGCCGAGAATCTGTGTTCAGCGAGAAACTGGAATGAACCGGAATGCAAGAAGTGCGAAGCCTGGGCTCCTGCCGACACTCCTGTTGCTGGCTCAATATAGCCGCCTAATGCTGCCAATACTGCCAGAAATCATTTCTCCAGCAGCCACCCCAGGTTGAGTTTCGAAACTTGATGGAGAAAAGTTCCAGCGTCAGCTGCTTCAAAGCACTGCTTTGCGGTCGGATCGATGCTGGCTTCACCTGCAACTTGAATCGAACTGGTCGCATTCAAACCGAGTAAGACAGGCAAGTCGCCATAACGTACTGCACCAGGTAGAAACTGCGGATGCAGATAGTCCTTCAAACTTGCAAATCGAAAGCCCTCGGTGTCCAAAGCAATTCGATGAATAAGATCACTCGCAACTACACCGGTCAACAACGCAACTGTTCCCGTGCCGTTTGCTGCTCGAATAGACACACGCTGGGGTGCGTGTTCGTCGTTCGCAACATAGCTTAGCAGCGCCAGGCAGTCGTGCGTACGTTGCGCGAGGAGCGTATCGTTGTAGCAGAAGGAATAACTCGCGGCCTCTCTCGGATTCTTCACTTTCCGCTGACGTGATACTTTTTGGCCATCCCCCAGGAACTCGCCTTGCTGGAAAAGATCGGGACTAATAACTGCTGCACCAGAAAGCACCAAAGCCTCAACTTCAACCGATAGACTTCCATTGTCGTCGAACATAGACGATTTCCCCTCGGCGTCGAGCCAAATGATCACGTCACCCGACCATTGGTTCGTTTTGGGATAAACAGACACGATTGGAAATTCTTCCGCCTCGTCCTCACTGCGAAGCTTATCGGTGAAAAGCCAATAGTTGGCCAGTTCATGCTTTTCGCCTTTGACGCGGATAATCTTACCAGCCGCTGGCAGTTCACGCCCGACAATCAGACGAAAGGCTTCGCCGATCGTAGCGTTGAACCTTTGAAACTCGGCCTTTGAGTTTGGCAGCAGGCTCTGCAGTTGACGTTCCGCTTCTTCGGCTAAGTACTTTGTGAGAGAGCGTTCGTAAGCTTCTCCTCCGCGGGGCCGCGGATAAGCGTCATTCCAAACTGCGGCTTCGGATTTGGTGAGCGGCACAAAATCCTTCTCAATAATATCAGTCAGGTCCAATCGCAAGTGTTTGTTAAACCAGCGATACATCGTTGCACGCGACTGGTAGTTGTAGTTGTGAGGAAACTCGAGCAAAGGTCGGCAGTAAACATTCTGCTCCTCCCCCAAAATGGAATACAGCGCTTTCAGACTCGGATAGCCCCGAGTCATCATGTTGCGCGTCCAGTCATCAGCGGCAGTCATCGCTTGCGGCTTTGGCGCAAACAACGCGGCCAATTCCACGTTGCCAGTACCAATCCGCAACAAGGAGCAATTCTCGCAAGTGCAGCCACCTTGCAT
>PKCQ01000710.1 GCA_002862265.1 Planctomycetaceae bacterium
CTAGAGGGTATCAAGCAAGGACAAAGGCTAAAACTTGCCGTTCGAGTGCGAGCCGAGTTGTATGACGGCTATGGTGACAACCCGCTCCAAACTTAGTTCGAATACATTGGCAGCCGTGAGTATCAACCCGGAATGCAGTTGAAACGCCGGGATTTTGCATCCTTGGCTCGAACTGGCAAGCCGACACTTCGCGAACTCTCCGAGGGCGAAGAACTCAAGGTAGCTCTTAGCTCAGACACGTTTCGACTGCGCGGCGAAGACCTGCTGCTCGAACGCATCTTGTCATACTCTACAGGAGTGACCAGCGAATAGATGGACCATCGTGGTATTGGAGCTGAGTTGTTTACTCCGCATCGCATTGCTGCCGCGGCGTCTTCTGAGGATCTGCTGCGTGCCCTTGCAGCAGAAAACGGTACTGAGTCAGTGATCCATTGGCAGGAAGTTCTTCGTCGATAATTTTCACTGCTCGCTACTAGCAGAGCCGGAAGAAAACTTGGCGGGACGTACTGCCCTTCAAGCCTTCTTGGAGGAACGAAGAGATGCGCATTGCGAATATTTCGCTACGGCAGCAACCTTGATGTTGCGTGCACAAGGCATTCCAGCTCGCGTCAGCACCGGATATCTGGTTTATGAAATGAATGAGAGTCTTGATTTTTATATGGCCACCGGTGACAAGGCGCATGCGTGGGTGGAGGCCTATGATAAAGAACTCAAGCGGTGGACCGTGCTCGAGCCAACACCTGGTATTCGGGAGTACGTCGAGAGGTTCGATCAGACAAAGGTACAAGCGAGTCTGCGTCAAGCAAGGCAGAGAGAGGCTTCTATCTGGTCCACCGCAATGGAGTTTTGGTTCTCCATTCGCAGGCTAGTTTTTGGCCGCGAGTTGCAGAGATTGCTTTGGCTTGTTCCCCTTGCGCTTCCAATTGCTCTATTGATTTGGAGGTGGCAGCGGAGAAAAAGGCAGCGCCGCATAAGGGAATTTCGATTCAGCTCCGACTTGATGCTGAGGGCAGACGCGTTGGCGAAGAGTGTTGGCTGGATACGTGAGCCAAATGAAACTTGCCACGAGTTCGCCTGTAGGCTTCGAGAACAAGCGGGGCCAAGTATGGAGCCATTGGCGAAGTGGTACCGTGGCTTCGGCGAGGTGCGATATCTGTCGGAGACGGATGGGGACCGATTGCCCAAGCTACCCAAGCGACGTGAATTACGAAATGCTAACTCCAATCATTCCGCCGACAGGCTATTGGCAACTTAGAGTGCGGCTCAAGTAACAGGCGAACTCAGATCTATGTTGGCGTAGTAGCTGACCATCTGAATCGCTTCACGCATAGCGGCCAGTTTTATGTGGTGCACATCGATTGGTCGTCCAGCATCTTGAAGCAAGGTAATGGTCAATTCTCCGCCAAGGTGCTGCCGGAACTCTTCAAGGCCTTCGAAGAGGACCTCATCCTTCAGACTGAAGTCCCAAATTGGGAGCTCGAGATCTTGCAGTGATGCAAAAGTTTGTTCGGCAATTTCTAACGGCAAGTGTTGCGTCAAATAGGAATACGCTGTGTCAACGGCTACTCCGATTGAAACCGCTTCTCCGTGTCGGAGGCGATAGTTAGTGACTGCCTCCAGCTTGTGAGCGACCCAGTGTCCGAAATCTAGTGGACGCGCTTGCCGTACTTCGAAAGGGTCGCCGCCACGGGTAATGTGCTTCAGGTGCAATAAGATACTTTTTTTGATCGCGTGATGTGATGGCTCGCTTTCTCGAGCGGCAATCTTGGCTGCATTTTCGCAGAGGTAGTAGAAGAACTCTGGATCCTTCAACAATGCAACTTTGACCGCTTCCGAAAAGCCGCAGCGAAAATCACGATCGCTGAGACCTTCGAGTAACTTTCTGTCGTTGACTACGGCCCAAGGGGTGGCAAAAGTACCCTTCCAATTCTTCTTACCAAACCAATTTACAGCGTTCTTCACGCCGACACCTGAATCAGCCTGCGAAAGTGTCGTCGTCGGGAGTCGGACGAGTCGCAACCCGCGATGAGCAATTGCAGTCGCGTATCCAACAGTGTCTAGAACGGCTCCGCCACCTACCACCACCACATAGCTGCGACGATCCAAGTTGTCGTCATCGATCGTCTGCAGCAGGCGATTGATTACTTCAGGCTCATTCTTGACGATCTCGCCTCCAGCAAGTTGTTGCACTGGAGAGGTGAGCTCGATGCCCGGAGTCTGCGAGAACTGCTGAGTGATGTTTGCCACCAAGTCTGAATCGTGCTCGACTAGTCCTGAGTCTACCCAGACTTGGAGCCTAGCAGTCTGATTGACGGACGCTTCAAAAAGATCTTGCAAGACAGGGAATTCGCTTCCAAAACAGTCCTGTGTAAATCTAAGCCGATGAAATTGAGGTACGGCGAACTCAATGTCGAAGCAATTCTGCTGTCCTAGATCTTCTGACATACTGGCTTTTCACTTTTTCGTGACCTGCAACAGCTTGATTCGATCCCATGCGAATACGAATCGACATCTGCAAGTCTTTCTCGTTTTATTCGTGCTTTACTGGTCACCTGACCATTTTAGCTGAAGGCAATTGGCTGGCAGGGTCTCATGAAATTTTGGCAGCAAATTCACTGCCAAAG
>PKCQ01000498.1 GCA_002862265.1 Planctomycetaceae bacterium
GTCGTCGTCGTCCGCCTTCCCCAGGTCGGCCAAAGCCACCAGGACCGCCACGACCGAACTCAGGGACCAACTCGTCCATCGCCAGCTTGCCGTCCTTATTCTTGTCCAAGGATTGAAGAGCTTTTGTCGCGTTCTTGATTTCCTCTGAGGAAATCTCACCATTTCTGTCCGCATCTAAGGCAGCAAACAAAGGCAGTATTCGCAGCATTTGTTCTGGTCCGCCGCGACGACCTCCCGGGCCACCTGGCCCGCCGAACTCTCGACCGCCTGGTCCACCTCTCTGGCCTCCTTCTCCGCCCCGGCCACCTTCGCCAACAGGACCACGCCGCTCACCCCCAGGTGGCTGAGCTTGAACGACAGTTACGGAAACAAATAACAGAGCGCTGCAGGCTAAAATGGCTTTACTTCGCATGGAAGCGTCCTTTGTAGAGGCGGGTGGAAAGAAGAGTTGAAGAGTCGTGGCTACTTTTCGGATTACGATTGTCGAGCTTGTCCGTCGCAATGGTCTTAGCGGAGAATGTCACCGCGACAGAGGTTATTCCGCGGAATCGCCAATTTGGTGACTCAAATCACTAAGTATCTAAACACGAAACGCGCGAAGAAGTTCCGAGAGAGACTCGCTCACACTGCCAGAGATCGCATGTCCGATGAGAGTCGCATGTTGGGGAAATTCTGCATTTCAGCCGCATTGGAGTTATCCTCGGTTGTAAATGGGAAGTCCGTTGCGCCAGCGATTCGGCCAAGTTCAGCAATTTTGAAACTCTGCTTTGCCTGCCAAAGGGCTAGGTCCCAAGGTTCTGTTTCCAGCTTTGGGCTATAATCTTGCTTCAGAATTGCCATATTCCCACCTCCAACATCTCCTTAGATCATGATTCATCGCAAGTATCTCTTGGCTACCGTTACGGCACTCGCCTGTCAGTTTTCCGTGCCTGCCCACTCAGACAACTGGCCACAATGGCGAGGAGCAGACGGCCGTGGCATCTCGACAGAAAAGTCGATTCCCAAGGTTTGGTCGAAGTCGAAGAATGTTGCTTGGCGGACTCCAATGCCTGGGCAAGGTGGTGCGACGCCTGCGGTTTGGGGCGAGAACATATTCGTGACGAGTTCCAGAGGCAGCGATCTTATGCTGCTATGCCTCAATAGTGCAAGCGGCAAAGTGCTGTGGGAGCAAAAGGTAGCATCTGGAAACAAGGACGCTCGTGCGGGCGAAGGAAATTCCGCTTCGCCATCGCCATCTACAGATGGTAAGCATGTGTGGGTGTTTTTCTCCACAGGAATTCTGGCTTGCTATGATGTCGACGGTGCCGAAGTCTGGAAGTTCGATGTAGGAGAGCGTTATGGGAAACTGGACATTCAGTTCGGGATGACTTCGACTCCGGTCCTTGATGGCGAGGCCCTCTACCTGCAGCTGATCCACGGCGCAATGCGACGCGACGATCTGACGCGAACAGGCAAGGTGATCAAGATTGATAAGGAAACTGGCGAAACTATTTGGGAGCATGATCGCGAGACAGATGTGATCTTTGAATGCAAGCACTCCTACGCTTCGCCGCTCATCTACGACGATGGCAATCAGAAGTTCTTAGTAGTTCACGGCGCGGATTGCACTACCGGGCATTCGCTGGATACCGGCAAGGAGCTGTGGCGCTTTGGCGGGCTAAACGGTCCAACCAATATTAACCGAGGAATAATGGATCCCACGTTTCGTTTTGTGGCATCTCCAGCAGCGACCAACGGTTACATCATTGTTCCGACCGCGAAGCGAGGGCCAACTGTTGCAGTGCCGGTCAATTCAAAGCTGAAGGGCGATGTGACAGGTAAGTCAGGCACGACGCAGTGGATTATGGAGAATACGCCCGACGTTTCGATCCCATTGATCTTTGGTGGTTTGGTGTATTTGCTGCACAAGGATGGTAAACTCCAGTGTGTGGATTTGCAAAGTGGTGAAGAAGTTTACTATGAACGAACGCACACGACCCAGCATCGCTGTAGCCCACTCTACGTGGATGGGCATATCTACTTCTGCGGCAAAGATGGCGTGTGCACGGTAGTCAAGGCAGGTAAAGATTTTGAAATCGTGGCGACCAATGAGATGGGGGGCGAGCCCATTACCGCTTCGCCGATCGTCGCCAATGGTACGCTTTACATTCGGACTTACGACGCGTTGTATGCCATCAAAAATTGATGGAGCGTTAAATGGTGCAGGTTCGGTTTGAGCAGCTAACCAAAGAACTCGGAGGCAACCACGTCATCGATGCGATCGATTTGACGTTGGATTCTGCGAATGTCATCGCGCTGCTGGGGCCCAATGGAGCTGGGAAAACCACTCTGCTCCATCTTCTCGGTGGCCTTTATCAACCGTCCGAGGGGCAGGTTCTTCTCGATGGTGAAGTGCTTCGGCGAAGTGACTTGGCTCAACGCAGAAGATTGCATTTCCTGCCAGACATTCCGACCCTGGCACCTTCGCAAACCCCCTTAGACTATATCGTTTTCGCTCTTGAGGCTTACGGTCAAAGCGGGCCTGAGAACGACGAACGAGTCTTGGACCTGCTGAGCGAGTTTGACTTGCTGGCGGTTTCCGATAGCCCCTCGCGAACGCTGTC
>PKCQ01000574.1 GCA_002862265.1 Planctomycetaceae bacterium
AGCAGTCCGAGGAAGCCGCAGCGGAAGCCAAATCCGAGTGCTTCACTTGTTTCGGCTCCAAACTCAAAGCTCGGATCATTGATGCTCAACTTCTCAAGTGCTTCGCGGAGTTCTTTGAAGTCTTGGCCGTCGCTCGGGTAAAGACCGCAGTAAACCATTCTCTTTGGCTCGAGATAGCCTTCCAAAGCTGTAGCAGCGTTTGCACCGGTTTCTACAATGGTGTCACCAATATGAACATCTTGCAGCGACTTGATGTTGCAAATCAAGTATCCGACTTGGCCGGCTTTCAGTTTTTCAGAAGCTCGGCGTTTGGGGACGAATTGTCCAATTTCAATTGCATCGTAGTTGGCCTCTGCTCGAGCAAAGCACAGCTTTTGACCTTTCTCTACCGAGCCTGACATCAGTCGAGCGTAGGTGATGGCACCGCGAAAATCGTCGTAGTGCGAGTCAAATACCATGGCTTGCAGCGGACCATCTGGATCCCCCTTCGGTGGAGGAACCCGCTCGATGATGGCTGCGATGAGTTCTTCGATTCCGATGCCGACTTTGGCGCTGCACTTGACGACCTCGGAACCATCGATGCCCAGTGAACCTTCCATTTCCTCAACAACTTCATCGACTCGTGCGTAGGTGAGATCGATTTTGTTGATGACTGGAATGATCTGCAAATCGTGTTCGAGGGCCGCATAGGCGTTGGCTACTGTCTGAGCTTCCACACCTTGGAAAGCATCGACCAGCAGCAACGCGCCTTCACAGCAGGAGAGGCTACGCGATACTTCGTATTGGAAGTCGACGTGGCCTGGTGTGTCGATAAGATTCAGTTCGTATTCTTCGCCTTTGTAGGTCGTCCGCAGCGTGACTGCTTTGGCTTTGATCGTGATTCCACGTGATCGCTCCAGCTCCATCCCGTCGAGCAGTTGTTCGCGCATTTCACGCGTCGCGACAGTCCCGGTTTGCTCCAACAAACGGTCGGCTAAAGTGCTTTTGCCGTGGTCGATATGGGCAATGATGCAAAAATTTCTAATGTGAGAGATCGGAATCTCTTGAGGTGGCTTGTTCAGAACAAGTCTCCGTCGTCGCTGTCTAGTTGTTTGGCGATGCTGTGAAGCAGGCTATGCTTCGTTCGCTGTTCAGGTTAGCAATCGCGGTTTAAGCATCATGCTGATTGTGATAGTCACTATGTGCTATTCCGGCGGCGCCGATGTGCCCCGCTGCTCCGCCGAGAGTCGCAAAGTCAATCTTGGTTCCAGCGGCCACGTTTGGGAATGTTCGTCGCTGGAATTCATCCGTAATACCTTTGAGGAACCGTTGGCCGATTTTGCAATCTCGACCGCCAAAGTCCATGGCACCGCCGAGTACGACAATTCCAGGATCGATTGCATGAATCGTGCTGGTAACGCCCACACCCAGATAGAATGCAGTTTCGTCGATGATCTCTAAGCTAAGACCATCGCCCTCGAGTGCAGCTTCGTATACAAGCTTGGAAGTAATCGCCTTGCCTGCATCCAGAATCGAACTCAGAGTCGACTTCTCTCCGGCCAAGATGCGTTCCGAGGTTCGGGCCGTAACAGCGCTGGCACTGGCATATGCCTCTAAGTGCCCGCGCCCACCGCCCCAGATGCAAAGCCTTGCATCTGGTCGACTGTCCACAACAATGTGCCCTGTCTCGCTTCCGAAACTATTCAAACCATTGATCAGCGTGCCGTGAACAATCAGTCCTCCGCCGACGCCAGTCCCTAGTGTGAACAATGCCATGCTGTTGTATTGCTGGCCGGTGCCAACCCAAAACTCACCGTAAGCCGCTGCATTGGCATCGTTGACGAAGCTAACCTCCAGTCCGAGCGATTGGGCCAATGAGTCCTTGATTTTCAAGTTATGCCAATTCGGCAAATTCACTGGGTTCAGCAGAAGCCCACGTTCTAGGCACATTGGGCCAGGGGACCCTAAGCCAGCGCGAACGACGGAATTTCGGTCGGCGCCAACCGCGTCTACCAATCGCCAGCAAGTCTCACAAGTCCGCTGGATTGCTTGTTCAGGACCCTCTGCCTCATTCGTGGCAATCTGTTCGAAAGCTAGCGTTTTGCCCTGGTCGTCGAGCAAGCCAATTTTGATGTTGGTCCCGCCCACATCGACTCCGAAGAAGAGAGGCAACTTCGCCTCGCCTAGTGCTAGCATTGGGGGTTCGTGAGACATTTCTTGCCTGATCTACGGGGAACGTGATTTGTCCAGAGAGCCAAATCGGATTCAGTATAAGAGCATTGACGAATCTCGCCCAGCCGAAGGCTTCATTTGGCTTGACGTGAAAACGCGTTTTAAATACAGAACAAACTTGAAGCCTCCACACCGGCGTCCGGAGGCAAAATTGATCGAGTTCTCAACTGTAAGGAATCGTGTCCGTGGCACGTCATCACCTTCCTTTTCGTCTCGTAGGCTGCTTCATGCTTAGCCTAGTGTTGAACTTGGCCTCGACTTCCAATCTTGGAACTCGAAGTGCGGCTGCGCAAGAAGCCAACTGGATTTGGAGTCCGGAGCATCCGAGAGGCCAGTCCCCAGCGGGCGCCTGCTATTTCCGCTGCAACATGCAGTTATCCGAGGTAG
>PKCQ01000717.1 GCA_002862265.1 Planctomycetaceae bacterium
GGTTTGGAGGCGAGCACGTGTACTTGCAATGTTCCGCTTGACGGTTGTCAGACGCTCCTGCTCGGATTCATCCAATTTCTCACTGAACTCTTTCAGACGTGCTTCCACATCCTCGAGCATCTCCGAGGCTTTCTCAGGTTCGGAATACATGGCACTACTGATCGGACGTGAAACCATCGAGTAGTAGAGGCTGAATGCAGATGCCTTGGCATCTTCTGCTTCTAGCCCCTCGAGTGTCAAGCCCGTCGCTTCGTTGACTGCCGCCTCAGCTTCTTCAGGGAAGTCGCCAGACAGATACCGGTCGTAAGTCTGCGCAGCATTCGTAAAACGTTGCATGGCGACAGGACTTCCTTCTTCAAGCTCTTTGCGAGACTCAGCAAGCTGGCTATCTAGGATTTTTTTGATTTCTTCGACCCTGTCGAGCTCCCTCAACACGCGAAGCTTGGAAGACTCGAGGCTGGTCAGATAGAGGGTACCTTTTGGACCAAGTTCCTGGAGCTTGCTGGTTGCTTTCTCAACCATCGCCAGCTTTTCTTCACCCGGCAACTCACGCTCCATGCCAACACGATAACTGGTGGTCATCGACAATATCGATGCATGTCCGACCGAGAAATCATCGATTGCGATCAAAGCGTCAAATTGCGCCCCGAGCCTTTCCAGGGTCTTAGGGAGGTCAACACGCGGCAGCGAGCGACAAAGTGTTGTATTGTGCCGAAAGGCATTCAGGTCCGTTGGATCGTTCTCGAATGCGGCATCGATCATCTCGATCAGGGTGTCGTAATCGCCTTTGCGAATCAGGCTGCTCACAGTCTTCGTATCGAGCGTGAGCTTCTCTTCTCCCACCTCATCGACGACTGCAATCGAGCTTTCTGTATCTTGGGCCAAACAGACTGGACTGGCTCCCAAGCTCAAGCCGATCGCCACTGCGAGACTTGCTTGACTGACACGCCCGACTATCGATGCACGTAGATGCTTTGTTAAATATTCGTTTTTCACTAGCGCGAGACCTTTGTATTCAGGGGAGATGGTTGGCACAATCGGCCAGCTCAGCTGACTATTCTAACCAAAGCTTGGAAGCTGACGAGCCACAAAGCCCACGGGGCGGCTACAAGTTTTCGAAGGTTTGCTCGCCAATTTAAAGAAGCTGATAGATTGGACCTCAGCTCAATGAGGCCGCGGACCTTAAATAAGTGAGGACTAGATCTTGCCCGCAGTTGCAGGCATTAGATGCAACTACTTACCGGGGGGAATCGTTAGCAGCACTTTCTTTTGTTGCTTCAAACCACCGGCAGTGGAAGCGGGCGGCCGCTCTCCCTCATCACCAAACAGCTCTCTATCCCAATCCAGATCCAGCAGCAAGTCGAATCCTGGATTCTGTTCTTTGACTTGACATGAACATGCAGCGCACAAGAACCCGGTCAGATCTCGCAGCAGCGCCGGAGTCAATTGCGAAGCAGGAATAACCTCCAACGCTCGTCCACGTCCGAAAATGGGAACCACGAGTGGCTCGTCTTTCTCGAATGCCTCAGGCTGAATCCCAGCCAGCATCTGCAATAAATAGCCTTCTTTAAAATTGTCGCGTGAGAACTTGAGCGAGCTGAACTTTAGCAGCAGTGGTACCTCTGAAAACAGCTCCGAGCCAGGCAGACCAATACCTTCTGGTAGTGCTAGGCTCTGAGAAAGTTTCTCAGTCTCGACTTGCAGCATTTCTTGCACTCGCTTGTTCGCGCCTTCATCTTTCGTAGATTGCAGAACAAGCCATACGATTGCATCACCGGAAGTTAGTCTTTTGCCGAGCTCGATTCTAATAGGGGACTTTAAGGCAGACATCGATTCCTGAAGTGGCCCGTGCCACGCAATAAACGGCCCACGTGCATGCTTGCCTTCAATCATCACGTAGGGCATCTTGATCTCAGGATGAATCCCCTTAAGCCGTTTCCAGACCTCACGCCTCGCTGGATTCTGTTTTTCTAGGAGATGAACCCATTCGGTTTCGATATTGCTTTTGGTGCCGTCATCCGAGACCGCGTCCAGTTGCTTCCACAGGTCCAGATCCTCATTCGAAATACTGCCTTCCACAAAGACCGTCACCTTGAGTCGGTCACTGGCCCAGCGTTCCAGCGCGAACCGGAACACGGGAATGTTGCAGGCGACTGCCGGAATCGCGAGGAGAGATAGCAAAGCAACTAATGGAATTCGTTTTGTCATCGGTTTGCGGCAGAACTAGGAAGAATGCGGACGTACAACATTTTAGCAGCCGCAGTAGAAAATATCCGAAACATCTTTGCGAGTGAACGAGATTGAGCATCCTGGAATTTGCAAGAACCCGTGGCCGGTTGGGCAGTCGTTCAGCAATTAACAACTAAGGAGGTAACGCTTGCACAGCGCCCAGTTGTGCCGTGTTCGAAGCCTTAAATACTGGACAAATAAAAAGATATAAGGAGCCCACAAATGAATAGCATCCAAAAACCTGAAGCCAATCCTGTCGTTTCAGCCCTTCTGACTCTGCTCATTCTTAATTTGGGCTGCTGCAAGGCCTAATTGGGCTTGGGCCCATAAAGGGCCCGGGCCCCAGGGTCCCGGGCCCGTCCTGAGCG
>PKCQ01000404.1 GCA_002862265.1 Planctomycetaceae bacterium
GCGCAACGCAGCGTTGATCACAAAAGGGGTTTTTATTAGCTGACTTTGAGTGTTCTTGTATAGATTGAATGTAGTAAATCGCGTTGCAGCCTGGTCAGCCGTCTCGAATATCAAAGGTGTATCCTCGGCACTGACTCGCAAGTAACAGCTCGCCGAATAAGCGGATTGAAACATCTGCCAACCCAAGATTCCCAGCGCTAATCCCGCTAGCAGACCAAGTGGCAAGCCAATTTTCCACTTACGCCGAAGTGCACCCATCAAAAGCAAATACGGCGACTCAGCGAACTCATCCTGTGAATTGGCTTGACTTCCTGCGAGCAACAACTTCGGCATTGTTTCGGGACTGTTGATGCCTCCGCCAGGAACGTCTACGTTGATTTTCGAAATCATTGACACTTTTCGTTTTGGACTTGTTTATCACCTGTCGCGAAGGAACCGCTTCGCTGATGTCTATTCTAACAAGCGAACTTCTAACAAGCGAACTTCTAACAAGCGAACTTGGATTGAAAGGCTAATCTTTCCTCAAGAAACTAGCTTGCGCCCTCTGCGTGACTGTGAGACCCGCAATTCTGCCTTACAGTTACGGATTCACCCCTTGGCTGAGATTATTCGAGTTGAAAAACTTTAGCAAAAATCTCAATTGCCTCATTGTGAAGCAAGCATGGATTTGCAGTAGCTCTCGAGACACCATCACAAAGCCTCCACTTGTTACAGGGGGCCTAGAGGTGAGCGTTGCACCGACCGACCTAGGACGGAAAGGAACAAGTAGAGCAAAAGAAAGCCGAGCGGCATCATCAGCCATCCACTGACGTCATGAGAGACAAAATCGGCCCATCGTGCACCGGCTAGTTCGTAAGTGATTCCAGTAGCTGTAATTCGTATACAGTTACTGATAATTGCGATGGGTATCGCGGATGCGGCAATGATTGATTTCTCCGATAAAGACCGATTAACAACGAAGCAAGCTCCAACGGTCAGTGCAAGAAATGTAAACAGCATTCGGACTCCGCTGCAGGCTTCTGCAACCCCTATGCTGCCGCTGGTCAGAATGATGACGTTACCCTCAGAATATGCAGGTATTCCGAGGGTCTGCAAAGCAAACGTACTTGAAAACGTCGCGATCGATTGAAGAAGGCCAGTTAATTGGCCCCCAACAGGAGAGGGGAGTGGAATCATAAAGAACAGAAATCCCATGGCTGGCAGGGCCCAGCGGATTCCATCGCGGCCCAAAAAAATCGCCGTGAATCCTGGTAAAAACACCAGAAGGGAAAGGCCTTCAAACCAAAGAATGTTGCTGAAAATGCCCAGGATTCTAGTCACCTGCCCAGCTGCTAAAAAACCGCAACCCACAAGTAGCCACCGTCGACTTGCCACAGAGAACACGAAACTATGCCGCCGAACCCACAGTATGTAGCACGAGAATGGGAGTACAAAATAACCATGAGAGTAATCCAGCTGGCTACGCCAAGTCCTCTCCAGGCAGACGAATACCGGAGCATATAAACCTAGGCTCAACAGCCAGAATACCAACATCCAGAGCATTCCACCTTTTATCAAAGTGGCTCTACGGTTATCCATTGAATTGGCTTTCCCAATCTTTGAAACTCCGCTTTGCACCGGTTTACCCAATTGCCAAATAAGTTCTGGTATCGTTTGTCAAATGCACACAGTTGAATTTGAAGAAAGTTTCATGAATAGCTTACTATTTGGCCAAAGGGGTTTTTGCAGGTGTTGTTCATGGCTGAAGAAATGACAATCTTTTTCTGTGTCGCAACCATCTTCTTTATGCCTGCTTCGTCTCGACGCTTGACTTCAGTCAATTGACTGTGGGAACAGTGTTTTAAGGCTCGAACTCTTCAAACAGTGGCAAGGCCGATTTTTGACGACTACCCACTAATGCGACGGCTGCGGCTATTAGCCATAGCCAACTTACAATCGGCAATGGCCCCACCACATAGTAGAAGACTTGGTCGAGGGTATGAAGTGAAATTGACTCCACAAAGAATGTTAACAACACGGAAGCGGCTGCAATTTCTATGAGACGATTCGTCTTGTTTTGTTTGGTGCTACCGTTCCGTAAAATTGCATCAGCGATTATGACAAAAGAGAGAATTATAAAGACTTGAAAAAAGGCTCGAACCGAATAAAGGCCTGCTACGCGAACGAAGTTGCCAACGACGTAGCGTGCCTCTACTAATACTTCCACCGCAAGTAACGCAAATATCCCCGCCAATAGTCCTAGCTTATTCGAATCCCGCGAGTGAGATCTTTGAAACACCGCGATTGCAGCGAGTGTGAAAGAGATGAACCCAATAAGCCTAGCTGTTTCGTGCGTTTCCATGGAGTTTCTATCGATCAAAAATGGCCAATCAGATCGCAGTAGCATACTTTTTTTTTCTCGTTGCTTCGGCAGGGATTTTCTACAAGCTAGAAAATAGGAAGGCAATCCTGCTTGTTTACCTGGGTGGCTTGGCTTTTCTGCCTGTCGGGAACTATCCCTTGGTTGAGGATCCGGAAGTCTTTCCGTATTGGATCGTTGGCGGCGCAATCCCAAGTGATGTTTCGATAAACAAAAGCTACTTAGTCCCC
>PKCQ01000571.1 GCA_002862265.1 Planctomycetaceae bacterium
TGCCCGTATCTGCCCGTATCCGCCCGTATCCGCCCGATACTCCCAGACGCCGATACCGCCCGCCTTGATCGCCAGGTCCACCAACGACTTTGTAGCTTGTCGCTTCGCAGCTCAGGAAGTATTTGACTTCGCTTTGTGGATCACGCTGCCATTTGCGACCATTCAATCGGTATGTCACTTCGACGTCATCACCGACATTCAGGCCGTCCACTTGATCGCATGCGTCTTGCAGGAACTCGACTGGAATGTAATTCTGGAATCGGCCGTTGTCCTGTTCGAGGACAACGAGTCGCTTGCGAAAACCTTTTTGACCGTAAGTCTTGGTTTCTTCTACGACATGGACAATGCCGCGGACAGTTGGAGTGTTCATGGCAGATAGCGGCCGCTGCGGGCCGCAGAAAAAGTGACTTGGATGGCGAATACCGAGGGTAGAGGATAACGTGGTTCGCTGGATCGCGAAACCAGCGAGAGTCTCACAGGCCGTAGTGGTTAAGCGTTTACTGGCCGCGAGCCGTGCAAATGTCCTTTGCATCCGGAGCTACCAATGGAGTAAAGTGAAATTCCTTCTCGGATTTTTTCAGGCACATAAGGCTGAACATCACATGCAACTTCGACTCGTAGGCTTATGGCCGGGGCTAGCTCCAGCTTGGCTTCGCGGTGAAACGCAAGGCTTGCTGGTGGCCGTAGGTTTCTCGTGGATGCTGTGCGGCCTACTGCTATGTACCTTTGTGTGGTCCGCCTGGATCTCGGGTTGGTTGGTCGCAATGGGGTGGCTGGCTGTTGGCGGATTCTGGTGTTTTGAGTCCGTTCGAAGCCAGTTTTCGATCGGCCGCCTTCTCGAAGAGGTCGCGCCAAACAGCGAGGAGGTCTTTTCCCAAGCTCAACGCGAATATTTGCGTGGCAGGTGGTTCGAGGCTGAAGCCAAGCTGTTGGACATTTTGGGGAAGCACCCCCAGGACATTGCTGCAGCGATGACTTTGGTAGGTGTCTTACGGCAAACTGGACGTAGAAAAGCAGCGTTGAAGCGTCTCGAACAGCTTCAACTTTGGGATTCGGCCGGTGGCTGGCAATTTGAAATTCTTCGGGAATCCGAGCTCATCGAGGCCGAAATGCTGGCCAGCAGCGATGGCAGTGCAGTCTCCAAGGAGGCGGCTGATCAAAAAGTCTCGGAGAAAAGCTAGCTCGATTTTTTTGATCTCTGTATGACTGGTCAAAACCGATATTATTGATATAGGACGCTTGGCTCAGGTCAGTAGATCGAGTTTTTACTGCAAACTGGAGGCACATACCGACTCGGGGCAAATTCTTGAGGCAGGTATTTTTGGACGGTTGAATTCGCACCATGCCTACTTGTCACAATCATTCTATTTTGACACCTTTGAGGCAGTGGCATAGAGTTTGCAACAGGAAGTAAGGACCTTTTTTGATCGGTCGAGATGGCAGCTAGGGCATGCGTCATATGTCTCATGCGCTGCGGATCGATCATGGTGCTACCGCAATTGTTGTAGTGGCTAACAAAAACAACTCCATGCTGTTCCGTTGCAATTCCTTCCCAGGAAGAGGCGACAGACGGCGATAGGGGACCAGGGAATGTACGAGAGATTTACAGATCGCGCTCGCAAAGTTATGCAGCTAGCGAATCAAGAGGCACAACGCTTTAACCACGAATATATCGGCACAGAACACATTCTGCTTGGCTTGGTGAAGGAAGGTAGCGGAGTTGCAGCGAACGTTCTAAAGAACCTTGATGTCGACTTGCGAAAAATTCGGCTCGAGGTTGAGAAGCTAGTCCAGAGCGGACCAGAGATGGTCACGATCGGCAAGCTTCCGCAAACGCCTCGCGCTAAAAAGGTCATTGAGTACTCGATGGAAGAGGCTCGGAACTTGAATCACAACTATGTCGGCACTGAGCATATCTTGCTCGGACTGCTCCGCGAACAAGAAGGTGTCGCGGCGCAAGTGCTCATGAACCTAGGACTCAAGCTGGACGACGTCCGCGAGGAAGTGCTAAACCTACTCGGTCACGGCATGGACAGCAGCGAAGACCGTCCATCCCGAGATGGTGGCGGAGAACGCGAAGCGAGCGGTTCTTCTAAGAGTGGAAAGAGCAAGACTCCTGCACTCGACAGCTTTGGTCGCGATCTAACCGAACTCGCCAAGCAAAGCAAACTTGATCCCGTCATCGGACGTAGTCGCGAGATTGAGCGTGCTGTCCAAGTACTCTGCCGACGCAGTAAAAATAACCCTGTTCTCCTGGGTGAGGCAGGCGTTGGCAAGACGGCGATTGTAGAAGGTTTTGCTCAGCGTGTTGTCGCCGGCGATGTGCCTGAAATCTTGTGCGACAAGCGAATCGTCGTACTTGACCTCGCGATGATGGTTGCTGGAACGAAGTATCGCGGTCAATTCGAAGAACGTATCAAAGCGGTGATGACTGAAGTACGTCGTGTAAAGAATACAATTCTCTTCATCGACGAACTTCATACGCTTGTGGGAGCTGGCGGAGCAGAAGGTGCAATTGACGCTGCCAACGTATTGAAGCCGGCTCTTGCTCGCGGTGAAATTCAGTGCATCGGTGCAACCAC
>PKCQ01000443.1 GCA_002862265.1 Planctomycetaceae bacterium
ACGCCGACGCGGACGTGGCCGAGGCCGCAGCCGGCGTCAGCGCACTCTCGACGGAGGAGGGTGCGGCGGCCTCATCAGAGGCTGCTGAGTAGGTTGGTCGCGTGTTAGCTCTCGAAGGTTGTTTAGGACTGTTTAGCCTGCCAGATCGATGCATACTTCTGCATGCAAGTTGAACTAATCGCAGATGAGTGTGCCCTTGCTGGACACGCTCGCCGATTCGAACTTGCCGATTGCTATGAGTTTTGACAGTAGACTCGAGCAGGTTCTGTGGACCAGACTGCCAGAAGAGACTGGACTACGAGACGCGATGATCGGAATCCTGACTGTCGCGGAGGGGACGTCGCTCGAAATCGTTGAAGAGGCATTGGGCCCAAAAGTTGTTGACGACTACGCTGGCGAAGCTAGCTGGCAGGAACTTAGCAAACAAGATCCGCTTAGCTTCGACAAGAACCGGTGCTTTCAAATTGTCGGCAACGAGACATTGTTGATCGGAACTTGGCAGGCTCTCAGGTTCTACAAAGAGCTTGGGCAACAACCTCGCGAACTGGAGTATCTAGCCGCCACCTCGCGATTGAACAAGAAAGACCACCAAGTATTTGCGATTGCGAAATCGATGTACCAGAAAAACTTAATGAAGTTGACCGGAGAAACTACAAATTCTCGACAGCTTTTGCCTCTTTTGAAACATCTCTCAATTGTTACAGATTCGGAATACTTCGGGCTTACGCTATCACTCGAAGTCGATCGGCTTTTGGAACTTTTCTCTCGCTATCGAAGTCCTGCAAAGCAAGCTGGTGTGAGTAAAGCGATGGGAGGTTTGGCAGAATCTCTGG
The DNA here is from genome assembly GCA_002862265.1 of Planctomycetaceae bacterium. Lineage (GTDB taxonomy): Bacteria > Planctomycetota > Planctomycetia > Pirellulales > Pirellulaceae > Aureliella. The sequence goes on from PKCQ01000443.1 coordinate 834, forward strand.
CTGAGTTGGTGGGCAGCTTTCCAGTTAGCTCGGAGCGCACCGGCGAAGGTGGAGTGACGCAGCTTACCACTATCGTTAAGACGTCTGCCACCACTGCTTTGAAGGAAGCGAAGCTTGACGAGCCGTCAGACCAGGTATCACGCTTAACCGTTTCCCTGTCGGAAATCGAGCCACAAGTGCAGCTTTACATTCAGGAAATGCTCGGCAAAATGGCGAGTCGTCGCGTGCTGTAGTCATCGCGCTGTACGACATGGCGGCACTCATCAACTTGCAGCAAATTGCTCAAGCATTCACGTTGTTCGAAGCAGATCGTGGTTACCTGCCATCGGCGAAAACCAAGATTCCGGGCGCAACGTTTCCTATCTCCTACGCGTTGCGATTCTCTATCTTGACTACGAAGAACTCTGCAAGAGGTTACTGTCTGCATCATGAGTGGTATAGTCGCGTCAATGCCGGCTTCCTCGACCCCATGACAGAAATCTATCGCCATCGTTCCCACAAGCGCCATCTTGGAACAACCCATTACGCAACCGTTTCCGGCGAGAGCTCGGTGACTGGAGATGGCGAGAAGCAGTTGAAACTTGACGAGCTTCGAGATGATCCTACAACCACGATTCTGGTTTCAGAAGTTCTTGCTCGAATTTCTTGGATCTCGCCCGAAGATGTAGTCCTCGATCCTGCAGAGTCTTTGCCGAAGCTTAGCGGTCGCTATCCTGTCGCCTGGCAAGTCGCGATGGCTGATAGGTCGGTGCAGCGGATTCCGTCTGAGACTAGTGACGCTACACTTCGAGCCATGATGACAAGGGACGGTGGCGAGGTTGTTGAGAAGAACAAAGCCAAATTTGAACTTCGATAGCCTACACAGAAGGTCAGCAGCGCGAGCGGGGACAATCGGCGTTCTCGCTTACGCAGAACTCTCCTGCACATGGAAGAAATGAAAAACTGCTACTGCGCAACAGGTCGAATGGAATCGAGCATGTCACAGGCTTCGTTGCGAAGGCCGCTATCGGCCTTCATCTCGGCGTCGATTACCAAATGTTTGTCTGACTTGGAATCATATTGAGGCCAGTCGTGTAGCCCGCTGAGATTGGGATTCCCTGACTTGGCAAACTGCACCCAATACGAAATCATCGCATTCGCGATCTTCTCATTGTCGCCCTTCATCTTGTTCGAATTCAGCGTGTTGAATACAAAGACAATTTCAGCGGCATGCGCGGCACCTAACCATGACCAGTTGGGGCTGACTCGCGTGAAGTGGTACATCCAAACCTTACCGCCCCTATCTGCGACTTGGCGGCAATAGCGACGCGCGGGCTGTACAAACCAGCCGTCGGTAATCATTTGAATCGCCGTTGGTAGCACCTGAGACTTCTCTCTCAGGTCGTAGAACTCAAGAACCCTCTGGGTGTCGTCGCCGAAAATCGGTTGAATTCCCTTCTCGAACTGTTCTATGGACTGTCCTGCTGCGCTGCCGGCAAACATCGTTCCTTCATCGCGATTCGTTCCCGCAATGATTGGAACTTTATTGTGGTTTCCGGACACGAATATCTGCTCCGGGTTTTTGGGTAAGAACTTACCGCCGATGGCAACAGGCATGCGTCCAGGCAGCCCATTAGTGATCTTTTTTGCAGAGAGCTCCCGAAGTTTGACGAGAGCATCCTCGCTATCGCCGACTAACTCCGCAGCCGCCTTGGCTCCTTTGGATTCGGCACTGGGGGTGCCAGTTTGGCTGCCCAGCTGGCCTCCA
>PKCQ01000627.1 GCA_002862265.1 Planctomycetaceae bacterium
GCTTCAGCATGCTTTCCGCAGGCGAAGATGGGATTTGCATTGGCAAGTGTGTGCATATTGCATCGGGATGTTATCTTTTTGGCGGCGGTGGAAGAATAAACTTAGAAGATTACAGTGGGCTGTCATCTCGCGTGAGCATCTACACTGCTACGGATGACTATATTGGAGGGCACATGACTAACCCGACTGTTCCTGATGAAGTTAGAGCGGTTCGTCAAGGGCCAGTTTCGCTGCAGAAGCACGTGATCATTGGGGCGCATTCGGTTGTTCTGCCTGGAGTTGAGATGCAGCAGGGCGCTGCTGCTGGATCACTAACATTGGTCGGTCAGGACGTGGCGGAATTTGAGATCCTAGTCGGCAAGGGACATGGCACCCGGGTTGTCGGTCGTCAGGGCAAGAAGATACTCGAGATGGAAGCAATTTGTGAGAGCTTGATAGCAGAACGAGAGCGGCGTCGTGCCGGATAAAAAGTGGGAGGGCATCTCAAAGAAACTCAAGCAAAGGGAAAGCCAGGTCTGAGAACTTGGTGACTCACTCGTTGACGGCGGGCGCTGTGACTGAAAGTGGCTCTGTTGCGAAGAATAGCACGCCGCGCGATGGTTCGGGGTTCTGTTTAGTGTAGTCGGCTGGCGCGCCACCCCAGGACTGGATTTTCTGACTGCCTCGATGATATTCTGCCGTCAGTCCCCAGGCCGAGCCTGTCCAGTCGAATTCGGTAAGGCTATCGCGTGGAATGGCTATCTCAGCCGTCCAACTGTCTTCGGCACGGCTCACGGCGACGTGCCACTTGGGATTGTAGCTCCGGAATCCGCTGCATCGATCAAACGTCTCTCCGTTCTCTCCAATAGCTAGATGAATGACGGTTTGATAGTCACGATCCGTATCAAGTTTGATCTCAACGCGTTGCATGGAACTTAGGTTTGCATCGTGCTTTCGAGCGGTCGCCAGCGGTGCCTGTTGTTGCACCGCTGAGCTTGGGGTACTGACTGCCAAATACAAGTAGTCAGTGTCGTACGCCCAGCGGATTGTGGTTGCTGGAGAGTCCGAGGGTTTTGTTCCGTCTAACTTTGTGAGGGCCGCGTTCTGCCAAAGAACATCAGTCAGTTCTCCATCTAGAAAGGGGCGCTCAGGTGTCGGTCGAACCTTGCAGATCTGATCAAGCTGTTCCCAAAGTCCCTTGTGAATACGCGTCTCTTGTAGGGCTAACTCACGCCACAGTGATTGGTCCTTACGAGCCAAAAGTTGCTCCAGACGCGAGAGGTCCGTACTCGTACTTGAGTGCAAGAACCTCGAGCGGGCAAAGCTCAGGAGTTGTACGTCGGCCCGTTGTAGCAAGCGAGGTTCAAACTGAGCAAACTGCCCCAGCTTGGAGAACCACAGATTCAGATTGTGTTGCTGTCCGGTCGTGGATGAAATAGTCGAAGCGGGAATTACCCCTCCGCCTGCATTCTCAATCGGAATTGAGTTCGTGTCGCTGTTAGTTGTTTTGCCAAAGGGAGAAGCGTTCCATGGTGATTCACCCAGTTTTGAAACACCAGCATCATTCTCAGGCACACTACCCACTGCTGCAACAACCTTGTCGTCGTCAAGCTTGGCTGCTGTCCTCTTCAGGATCGCGAGTTCTTGAGAGCCTTGGCTACGCAGCCAGCGAAGCATGGCCCATGACGCGGCGTCAGATCGCGGCTGGCCATCGATGAGTGTTGTCAGCACCGCCATCTGTCTTTCGAAAGCGGATTGGTTTCCGAGCTGGTGGTAGAGCGTCCAAAGCTGAGGTGCCACTTCATGCTTTGGTAGGCTGTTGGTCAGAAACGCGAAGTCGTTGCTCCATTGTTCCATGGAAGTTGATTGGTGAGCTAGCTGAGCAAAAGAGCTTTGTCGATGCACTCGCCCCATGATCAGCTGGTAGTTACCAAGCTGCCCACGAGGGCTAGCAAGGAATCGATTTGGCTCTATTACCATCGCACCCATAAGCCGGTCTCTGGCCGAGCGATTGTGACTGCGACTCCAAAGGGTCTGCATGCTCGAAGCCTTGGATGAGTTGCTGTGCAGTGGAGATAACCCGCTTAGAATGTCCCAGACTGCTAGACCATAATCCTCGAGGAGAAAGCTGGATTCGATGTTGTAGTTGCTATCAGCCTTCGCGTCGCACCAGACAACCTTCTGAACAGCTTCACGGGCAAGTGTGTAGTTCAGTCCCAATTCGCGAAGCAATTCGGACGACTGCTTTTCGTGGTCGTGAATGTTCAAGTTCTCCGAAAAGTTGGCTTGCAGGGTGGCGAGTTGGTTTGCCTGTTGTTCTGAGTCGCAGAGCAAGATCGCTGGCTGCCATGCCGCAATCTGCACAAGCCAGTGCGGCAGCGTCTGCTTGGCTTGGAGCGACCGCGTGTGGATGCCAATCCGATTTGCGTAATCGAGTTGAATTGAAGCGGCGTTAGGTGTTGCCCCATCGCTTTGTTCGTCAAGTAATGCGACTGTTGGCAAGCGATGTTCCCACACCGAAGCGACCAGAGCTGGCCAAGCCACATAAGTAGGCACAGGACGACCAAAGACTCAGCGATCAGAAGCAGCAGCAGCA
>PKCQ01000146.1 GCA_002862265.1 Planctomycetaceae bacterium
AACCCAAACAGAATCGTCGAGTACGCATTCGAAGAACGGGAGATACGCCGACCTAATCGAAGTGACGCTTGCAGCCAGCAAGATGTTACTCGGTATCGCGATGCTGGTATTGGTTGCTCCTGTTTTCCTTTCGAGCAATGATTTGTTGGCGGGCTGGATTGCCCTCGCGGGAATTCTGATGATGCTGCACTTTGGCGTCTTTCATTTGCTCGCGATTTTTTGGCGTTGGGGCGGACGCAATGTTCGTCCAATCATGAACGCACCTATCTTGTCGACTTCGGTTAGTGATTTTTGGAGCAAACGCTGGAACCTAGCGTTTCGAGACTACACGTATCCCCATCTTTTCAAGCCGCTCGCCCGAAGTTGGTCACCGCTTACTGCAGTAGTCGGAGGTTATGCCTTTTCTGGCTTAGTGCATGAGTTAGCTATCTCCGTGCCAGCTCGCGCGGGGTTTGGCCTGCCAACGCTCTACTTTGCGATGCAAGGCGTTGCGATCGTATCCGAGCGATGGTTGGCAAAAAAAGGTGTTGCGATCAGAGGGGGGTGGCGAGGTTGGATCTGGACGGCGGTGGTGATCGTTCCAGGTGCAATTGTTTTGTTTCATCCACCCTTTATCCGAAATGTGATCGTGCCGGTGGTTGGGTTTGTAGCTTGGGGGAAGACGTGATGAGCATGCTGCAATGGCTAGTTGTTATCTCAGGTGTTATTCATTTTGGGACACTGCTTGGCAGTGCTCAGGTTCCAAAAGTATTGAACTTCCGCGAGGAGTTGCCAAAACTAAATCCGTTGTTGCGTCACTGGGTGTTCGTTTGCGGCGGTTACATTGTCTTCAACATAGTTGCCTTTGGGCTGATTTCGCTGGTGTTCTATGGAGAGCTTGCGGCGGCTAGCGCAGAGAGAACTACGATGGCTCGCGTATTTTGCGGCTACGTTTCTCTTTTCTGGTCAATTCGGCTGCTGATCCAGTTCTTCGTGTTTGATGCAAAGCCATATTTGCAAAACACTTTTCTGAAAGTCGGCTACCATGGCCTTACAATGGTGTTTCTGTGGCAGACCTTTGTGTACGGATGGCTCGCAATAGCCTAGCTTCCGACGGGGAGAGACGAGTAGGGTGCTTATCCCACGATGAGGTCTGACAAGCAGCATAGGTATGCCAAGCGATGACTGCTAGAAGCCATTCTTGGTGATGCTGCCGCCGAGAAGACGCATGGCGGTGATAGCAGCGTCCGTGTGCGGGTATCTGTTGATCAAGACATTAAGAGCACGGTCTCGTGAAGCTTGGCTACGTATCTTGCGAGCGGCTACCAGATCCCTAGAGGCTTCCTTTTCCTCATTTTCCTGTAGCTGTTCGATACGAGCGAGTCTTGATTCACGTTCTAAGCCACTGATTCGGGCGGGCAGATAGATGAATCGTAAAACAGCGTACTGTCGATCGCCGCCAGTGACGATCCCTTTTTCCAATTGTGATTCTTCACCGAGTTTCGCAAGCAGCTGAAAGTTCGCTCCACGGTACGCCCGATCACCCGCGCGCGGTCGGTGCACCCGAAAAAGGTTTACAAGAACTGAGTAAGGTCCAGCAGGAGCGTTCTCCAGCCACCGAATATTCTCCACGGGTTGCTTGCTTTCGCCACGAACGTTCATATCCACATCGAGCAGGCCGCCGCATCGTGAAGATTTGCGGAGATGTGAGATGCGTTCGCCGGAAGGGCAAATGACGTGAAGGTCTAGATCGTTGATGTTGAGCCAGGCGAGTGCGAATTGTACTTCACCTCGACTTCCGCCTGCCTCCGAGACTCGCTTTTGAATGCCCATCGCTGCCCTAGATATCGGCTGAGCAAGAGTAGTTGAGATTGGCGTCGTGTTTTCTGACAAGGCAGGCTCAGCTTGCGAGGATGTTTCAGGTGGTGGAGTTTCGATTTTTGGGAGCGTCGGAGCACTCACTTTGACTGTCATCTGAAGTTCTGGCCTGACCTCAATTTCTTCGACTGGCTCTTGGACAGGCGAGACATCAGCCAGTTCAAAGGTTTCTAGTTCATTGATCGACGTGGGCTTTGTCTTGACCATCGTCATAGCGATGTGCTCCAACGCCGAGTTATCGCCAAGGGCGATCAGGCAAAGAGCCAGCGCGAATAGAAGGTGCAGGATGGTGCTTGCGAGGATCGCCGGCAAGACAGGACGCTGCGCTTCTGTCTTTGCTTCGGCGACATCGCCCGCCGCAGTCTCGCGCCGAGGCAAATTCTCTACCGGCAGAGGAGGCGCGATGCTCCTCGGACGGTTCTGGCTAACGGTTTTCCCATGCATTCGGACGTTTCCAACCTGATTTCAACTATGGTGAAAGCAGAAATGCGGCTCAGTTTTGGATCGGTGCCGAAGTCCTAGGTCCAAATCTGCGACGGAAAATGAGCGGAAGTAATGAAGAAAAGTGCATAGAGAAGAGAAAGGCTAGAATTTAATGGTACCACAATCTGTCTCAACCTCAGTAGAAAAAGATTGCCAGGGACGTCAAAAGTGGGCAACAGGCGGCTCCCAGTTCTTAATTTGATTGACTGTTTTTCGGGCTGAAACCAG
>PKCQ01000644.1 GCA_002862265.1 Planctomycetaceae bacterium
TTTAATGAAAAAGGTAAAGTAAACGCAAACCAACCTTGAGCCGATAGCTGTGGATATTAGGAACTTCAGCAGCTTGGTCGCATCCCCCTGCGGAGGTCCACAGATCACACATACTTCCAGTGGCTCCTTCCTCAGGACCGTACCGGAGAGCCACAAAACCAACTGGCTGAAAACCTAAGAAGTAAAACTAGTGGCCAAAAGCAGAAAAAGATTTGCTTAAGGCAATGGAGCTGGATCCAGATCAAGCACTCATACTGAATTACTTGGGCTACTCCTGGGTCGATCAGAAAGTAAATCTTGAGCAAGGGCTCAAACTGATTGAGAAGGCCGTGTCGCTAAAGCCTGATGATGGCTATATCGTTGACAGCCTTGGGTGGGCCCACTTCCGTCTTGGTAATTTTGACAAGGCGGTCAAGCATCTTGAGCGTGCAGTTGAGTTGCGGCCAGAGGATCCAGTTCTCAATGACCACCTCGGCGATGCATTATGGCAGGTCGGACGAGAGCGTGAGGCTCGCTATCAGTGGGAACAGGCGTTGACGCTGAAGCCTGAAGCGAAGGATGAGGTCAAGATCCGCCAAAAGCTAGTGTCGGGTCTGCCGCGGTCCAAGAAGCAGGCGGCTACGCTCCGTCAAGGCGAGAAAGCAAAGCGCAAAGGTCTTGGGAAACGCGTTGAGATGACCGTACGTCCAGGGAGATCTTCGCCCGCAGTGCGGCAGTAGGTGCGTCTGACACGGTTGCTGAATTGCTTCACACTCTTTTGGTCTCTCACTCGGTTCAACTGCGAGATTGTGCATGACTATGCACGTGACAGAGAGAGCTCATGCCAAAGTTAATCTCAACCTGACGATCCATGGCCGCAGACCCGATGGCTATCATCAGTTGAGTAGTCTGGTGGCATTTGCGGAAGACGTTTACGATACTGTAACGGTGTCGCTCGCGCCTGAGTTTGAACTCACACTCGGGGGGAACTTTGGTCAACCGCTCGAAGGCCAAACTAATCTGATTGAGACCGCCGTTAGGCTAGCACGAGGCCTCAAACCTGAACTTCAGAACGGTCGATTCCACTTGGACAAATCTATTCCCGTAGCCAGTGGTGTTGGTGGTGGCTCTGCTGACGCTGCGGCAGCATTGCGTGCAATTGCAAAGCTAAGCGGTGTTGAGGGAGTGCCTCCGGAATTTATGGAGTTAGCACTTAGAATTGGTGCAGACGTTCCGGTCTGTTTGTCTGGTGACGGATGTCGTTCCGCATTCATGCAAGGAATTGGTGAGCAGATTTTTAGGCCGAGTGGACTACTGTATCTTGGAGATTGCGGGATCCACGCCTTACTTGTTAATCCAGGGGTGGAAGTCGCTACCGGGCAGGTTTTTCAACGCCTAGGTGCAACTGTGCTTGACCATGTCAGCGTGTCAACGCCACCCGAGCCTTTTGCTAATCTTGCTGATTTGCTTTCCTACCTCCAAGCGACAGCGAACGATATGGAACGTGCGGCGATCAGTATCGAGCCAGCCATAGGTGAAGTTCTCACATATTTGGAGACCTTGCCGAACTGTTTGCTTGCTCGAATGTCAGGATCAGGTGCGACGTGCTTTGGACTATTCTCTTCCAAAAACCACTCAATTGAAGCAAGTAAAGTCCTGCAAAAGCACCGTGAAGACTGGTGGGTCGCGCCGACTGCTCTGGTCTAGCTTGGACGCCCAACTCGTTCTACGACGCGCGGCCAATACAAAATTCGACAACATCGAGCATGGCGGATTTGGCGGTACCATCGGGGAATGTTGCAACCGCGTCGCGAGCAACGGAGCCGTAGTAAGTTGCGCGCTCGCGCGTCGCTTCTACGGTCTGGTACTTGGCCATCAGCTGCATCGCATGCTCCAAGTCGCCATCATTGATTTCACCACGCGTAATCGTGCGTTGCCAGAAGTCCCGTTCCGCATCATCACCTCGGCGGTAGGCTAAAATAACGGGGAGTGTGATTTTGCCTTCCCGGAAGTCGTCTCCGACATCTTTGCCAAGATCAGCACTATCGCCGGAATAATCCAGTGCGTCGTCGATCAATTGGAATGCGATGCCGAGGGATTTTCCGTAGGATCGCAACGTTGCCTGTTCCTGTGCCGGACGTTCGGCAATTGCTGCGCCAACTTCTGCCGCTGCTGAGAAAAGGGCGGCGGTTTTAGCGTTGATGATGCTGAGATAAGCGTCTTCGGTTGTTGCAAGGTCTTTGGCCGCAGCGAGCTGCATGACCTCGCCCTCTGCGATTACGGCCGCTGCGTTGGAGAGGATTTTTAGAGCAGACAGCGAGCCAACATCGACCATCATACGAAAGGCTTGACCAAGCAGGAAGTCGCCTACCAAAACGCTTGCCTGATTGCCCCAGAGCAGACGCGCAGCCTTCTTGCCACGACGGAAATCACTGTCATCGACAACATCATCATGAAGCAGCGTCGCTGTATGCATGAATTCGACACAGGCAGCTAACCGAATATGACCCTCACCCTTGTAGCCTGCAAGTTTTAGGTGTCGGTGACGATCCTGTACATTCTGTAGCTTGTAGCTTTTAACTTGTAAA
>PKCQ01000224.1 GCA_002862265.1 Planctomycetaceae bacterium
TCGGTTTCGTCTTCCAGTCGTACTATTTGCTGCCGAATCTAAGTGCTCTCGAGAATGTGCAGCTCCCTATGTTTGAAAGCCAGCTGCCGGTTGCCAAGCGTGTCCAGCGAGCCAGTAAGCTGCTCGACTTAGTTGGCCTAGAGCACCGACGCACGCACTTGCCAAACCAACTTTCGATTGGCCAACGCCAGCGTGTCGCGATTGCCCGAGCACTGGCCAACGAGCCATTCGTGATTCTAGCCGATGAACCTACCGGCAGCTTGGACAGTCAGAGTGGCAAGGAAGTGATGGATTTGTTGGCAGAGTTGAACACAAGTCAGAACACAACTCTGGTTATAGTCACTCACGACGAGCAAGTGGCTAGGCGCGGGAAGCGTTTGGTGCGCATGCTAGATGGACGAATCGTTGAGGATGCCACTGCGTAGTTGCATGTACCGAAAGACTAGAAAGCAGAAGATAAGCCCCTACGGAACCCAAATATGTCTTTCCCCGGTATACGACTAACCGGATTGTTCTTGATGATCACCATGATCATCATCGCTTTAGCTGCCCTTATGACTAGAACAACGCATGTGCAGTTCCGAAGCTTTGGCAGTCCCTCTGTAGTCGGCACGAACCCAAATGATGTAACCACTTCGGGCGAAGAAACTGATTACATCTCCGTTCCAATTCTTTATCCGCTGGCAGGCCTTGGCTTGCTGGCCATGCTGTTGTGGTTTGCCCCGGCTGGTGCGCTGCCTAGCGTGAAGAGGCCGCGATCCCGGCGGCGAAAATAAAGCAGCAATAAATATGAAGGGCGCTTCAGCCTTAATTGGGGACGCACGCGCAAGCGACGCCGCGCATAATACGGCTTTATCGAAGCGAAAGCATCTACGCTAACGAAAGTCGTATCTATGGCAGATTCACAGTCCCAGCTAGAACTTCCACTTGCGTCAAAGTTGCTTGAGAACAAGGAGCTCCGAGTGGCATTCGAGGCGGCCCAGTGCGGCGCTGCGGTCATCCTGAAGCACTTTGAACGCGGTGTGGAAATGCGTTCGAAGTCCGACGAGGAAAGCTACAACTTAGTCAGCGATGCCGATGTCGAATCAGAGCATGCCATCGCTGCCTGCATTCAAGAGGCTTTTCCCGATCACAAAATCCTAGGTGAGGAAGAGTATAGCAGTGACGTCGATGCGGATCATCTTTGGATTGTCGATCCACTGGATGGGACGAATAACTTTGCGCACCGTATTCCACATTTTGCTGTTTCGATCGGCTACTATGAAGAAGGCCAAGCCGTCTGTGGTGTGGTCGTGAATCCGGTTCGCGGTGATTGGTACTGGGCCAGCCGAGGTGGTGGAGCTTTCCATAATGGCCGGCGCATGCAAGTCAAATCTGCGGAACGACTAGACGAAGTCATGGTGGGTTGCGGATTCTATTACGACCGTGGCGCCGTGATGGAAGCGACTTTGGCTGCTGTGCATGATTTCTTCAAGCAGAACATCCATGGCATTCGCCGCTTTGGCACCGCCGCGCTCGACTTCTGCCAAGTCGCCGACGGACAGTTTGGAGCCTTCTTCGAGTATCAGCTTCAGCCTTGGGATTTCGCTGCCGGACGATTGATCGTCCAGGAAGCCGGCGGCATGGTGACAAATGGACTCGGAGAGGAGCTCAAAATTTGTCAGACGAGCATCCTTGTTAGTAACACCAAGTTGCACTTGTCGTGCCTGGAAATTGTGCGACGACATCATCCGTAACGCAGATTGAATGGGCGTTGCAACGGCTTGTCGGCCTGCCTCTCGAAACTACTTCCAAACGAAGAAGCGGCGGCAGGATGAGTGCAAAGTCCGGCCGCCCTATCGAGCAGGTTAACGTGGGGCAATTGAGGACAATAGAACTACTTAGTATTCGGCGCCGGAGCCCGTGGGCTCGCTTTCGATAATCTCGCTGCGTTTGGCGATCTGTCGAATCTCTCGCTCGGCAACTTCCTTCTGCAGCTTGGCTATGACTTTCTCGACGGGCATCGCACCGAGATTGCCATCGATACGGTCGCGTAAAGCAATCGCGTCAGCTTCGGCTTCCTTCGGTCCAACAACGGCCATATAAGGAATCAACTCCAGCTGAGCGTCACGGATCTTGGCTTGTACCTTAGCACCACGCAAATCGGTGGAAACTCGGAAGCCTGCGGCAGTCATCTTCTGCTCAAGCTCCAAAGCGTAGTTGTTGGTCTTCTCGCTGAGCGGTAGAATTCGAACCTGTTCCGGCGCGAGCCACAGCGGGAAGGCACCGGCAAAGTGCTCGATTAACATGCCGACGAAGCGCTCCACCGAACCGAATGGAGCTCGGTGGATCATGACAGGCTGGTGCATTTGGTTGTCTGGACCAACGTACTCCAGCTTGAATCGCTCGGGCAAGTTGTAGTCGAGCTGGACGGTACCCAGTTGCCAACTTCGCCCGATGCAATCACGGACCATGAAGTCGGCTTTCGGTCCGTAGAAAGCCGCTTCACCTTCAGCAGTATTGAACTCCAAGCCACTTTCGTCGAGCACTCGACGCAAAGCAGCCTCTGCCTTCGCCCAGTTCTCTTC
>PKCQ01000422.1 GCA_002862265.1 Planctomycetaceae bacterium
TCCCTGTTGGAACAAGTAAGCGAAGAAGCCTCTACTATCGCCACAGCCGCGATGATAAAGACAAATTCCTCTCGACATTTGATGACGCGGATTTTTTGCAATGCTATCGACGCCAGGAAAGCGTTTTGCCACAACAAGCTTTGGCGCTCTCGAACAGCAAGTTGTCTCACGATATGGCGAACAAAATTGCAGCAAAAGTGACAAGCACCTTTACGGACGATTCGTACGGAGATTTCACGAGGCGTGCTTTTGCCCTACTTCTTGGACGCGAAGCAACTTTCGAGGAGTTGTTAGAGTGCAACGGTTTTCAACAGGAGTTGAAAGAGCTTTACCAGGATCTGTCCGAAGCGGAATGCAATCAACGAATCCGCAACAAGCTGGTGCATGCATTGCTAAACCACAATGATTTTGTTTCGATACGTTAACTCCCATTGTTCTAAGGCAAGAGAACGTGCATTCGATAGACCGAAGAAAATTGTTAACTCAGTCTGGTCTAGGTTTTGGGGCCTTGGCGTTAAGCGCGATGTTGCAGCGTGAGACGATGGCGGAATCGGAAAAGCCATCGGGACTCCCAGACTTTGCCCCCAAGGCCAAGAGCGTTATTTGGCTTTTTATGCGTGGCGGCGTGAGCCACATGGAGAGTTTTGATCCAAAGCCGACATTGAATAAGTTCGCAGGGAAGTCGATCCCAGAGACTTCATTTGCGAAAGTGCAAGATCCGAAATTGCTGGACCGAGTACGTGTTGTGGTGGTCAACGACGCAAACGGGCAAGAGCGCAACAAGCTTTTTCCACTCCAAGTCGGTTTTCAACCACGAGGGCAAAGTGGCATCGAAGTGAGCGACTGGTTCCCGCACATTGGATCATGTGTAGATGATCTTGCGGTCTTGCGTTCGATGTGGACCACAGACGACAATCATGGAGCTCAAGTACAGTTTCACTCTGGTCGTCACATGCTTGACCCTCGTGCTCCGACCATTGGTGCTTGGGTGAACTTCGGACTGGGCACGCTCAATGCGAATCTGCCTCAATTCATAAGTATGGGACCGCGATTTTTTGATCGTGGTGACGGGCACTACCTGGGGCCATCCTACGATGCCGTCCCACTCAAGATTGATCCGAAAAATCCGCTCGACTACGCTAAGCCAGAAGTCACGCTTCGAGCTGGTGAACAAGCCGCCGAATTCAAGCTGCTTGGCAAACTCAATCGCCTCACCCAATTTCAATATCCCACCGATCCGCAACTTGAAGCCAGGATTCAGTCCTACGAGCTCGCCTATCGGATGCAAACTTCTGTGCCCGACATCATCCGCTTTCAAGACGAGTCCGCGAATACGCAGCGTCTCTACGGCCTAGATCAAAAAGAGACCAGGCCCTTCGGGGAACAACTTTTGGCCGCTCGGCGATTTGTGGAAAAAGGAGTCCGCTTTGTCCAGATCATGCATGGCGGTGGAGCAGCCGGGGCTTGGGATCAGCACTCAGGGCTTCGTAAGAAGCATCCTGAGTTGGCCATGCAAGTCGACCGACCAATCGCTGGACTTCTGCGAGATTTAAAGCAACGCGGACTGTTCGATGAAACGATTGTGGTATTCGCTACTGAGTTTGGACGGACGCCAGGCTCACAAGGAGCAGACGGACGTGATCACCATCCACACGGTTTCAGTATTTGGATGGCTGGCGGCGGGTTGAAGGGCGGTATTGCCCACGGAGCCACTGACGAGATTGGCTATCACGCTGTCGAGGATGCGCACTACGTGACCGACGTTCACGCCACTCTTCTACATCAACTCGGATTGAATGCCCGCAAGTTGCATGTTGACGGCCACAAGCGACTCGAGATCGACTATGGCAACCCCATCCACCAGATCATCGCTTAAGTGGCACAAACGCTGGAGCAAAACTGCTGAAGTGTAGGCTTTAGCCGATTCTTTTTTCTCAATCGTCCTGAAACTCTGACGGCCAAAGCCTGTACTCCAACAGTTCGTGTGGCACTGATTTGTCAGCTTGCACGTCCCTGGCTGAGAATCGCCATACGAAGCCGGTGACGTGGCACAGTATGTCTCGTCTAGTCGGCGTTGAGTCGAACTGAAGATAGCCATTACGCCCCCGAAGAAACCAATCACATCGGTAAGTCACTTACCACTAACGCGTCTAGCGAAGCACTTCGCGCTTCTTTAGAGGCAGCCGATAGCACAAGCTGACAACAAATAAATACACTGGCGAGCCAGTGCCACACCTGCCGGCCTGGGCCCCAACATCGCGGACGGCTGAAGCCTGGACTCCAACATGTTGCGAAGTAACTAAAGGGCGGCGAGAACGAGATCAGCAACGGCAACGGTTCCAAGCGACTCTTCTCCTGGAGAAGCCAGATCCGCAGTGCGTGCACCATCGGCCAAGACTTTTTGCACGGCTGCTTCGATACAAGTCGCTTCTTGCTCCAGGCCGACCGAGTGCCGCAACATCATGGCTGCAGCTAGTATGGTGGCGAGCGGATTGGCAATTCCCTTGCCGGCGATATTCGATAACTACCGATCTAAACGGATATCTCGCAAGCCATGTCTAATCA
>PKCQ01000349.1 GCA_002862265.1 Planctomycetaceae bacterium
GTGGAGTTCAGCTTTCGGTAACGTGCAGCAGGCACACCAATCACCCGCAGAGGGTCAGGAATTTTTATTCGTATGTCAGATCCGAACATAGCAGCGCCAGTGAGTGGACTAGATAAGAGTGGAGAGCGAGTGCGGGATATGTTCGCGCAGATCGCACCGCGGTACGACCTGATGAATCACGTGCTCTCGCTCGGAATTGACGTAAGTTGGCGAAAGCGAGTTCTTTCACTACTCCGTCTCGATCAGGATCAGCCAATCCTTGACTCTTGCACTGGCACAGGAGATTTGGCACTGATGTTGGCAAAAAAGGTTGACGGACGCGTCAACGTGATTGGGACAGACTTCTGTGCCCCAATGCTAGAACGTGCTCGGAAGAAGCATGAGCGTTCTCGGTTTGATCATCCGGTCGAATTTCTAGAAGCCGACTCACAGAATCTGCCCTTCGAGGATGAGAAATTTCAGGCGGTGACAGTGGCTTTCGGTCTCCGGAATGTGCAAGACACTGATCGAGGTATTCGAGAAATGAAGCGGGTGTGCGCGTCTGGAGGTCAGGTATGCGTGCTCGAATTTTCCAAGCCTACCATGCCAGGACTTCGGCAGCTTTACCAAGGTTATTTCAAGCACGTACTTCCACGTGTGGGGCAAACCTTTGCCAAAAACAATCGCGATGCCTATGAATATTTACCCAACAGTGTCGCCGAGTTCCCGTGTGGGCAAGCCCTCGCCGAACGCATGGAGGCGGCAGGCTTGAAAGATGTTTCGATCAAGCCGCTAACACTCGGAGTAGCTACGATATACATAGGCAATCGATAATGCCTGCTACGTTGGCTCACCGCCGGTTGCCATCTGCTGAAGTCTCGCGTCGAAAGTGCGCGTTGGGTTCGTTACCTTTCTACGATCAGTCACGAGGAGACGCATTCGCGGAGCTTGCCAGAGCCTGACAATGTCATCAAATAAGGTATGGCGGATCAAGTGGACTCAACATCGACGGCGTCCGTCCTACTAATTTAGTTCTTGAATCGACCGTCTCCGCCGTCTGGTCTTAGTGTATGCGTCTTTCGTGGTATGGAGTAATCGCAAGCTCCATCAACCTCTTCAATAGTCCACTGAGTTCTTCTTCGGCCGTAAACGGATTCGCAACCGTACATCGCAGCCAAGTCTCTCCATGGAGCTTCGTTTTGACGATGTAGTACTCGCCTTCGCGGATCAACTCATCCCGGAGTCGATCGTTGCACTCGGAATGAGAAGCATCAGCACTTGGGCCTGCGTATCGGAAGCAGACGATGTTAGTTTCGGGCTCAACGCAGAGTTCAAAATGAGGGTGTAATTCCACCATCGCTGCAAACTCCTTGGCCAACTGATGTAGCCTGTCGATGTTAGCTTCGAAAAGCTTCGTACCATGTATCGCAAAGGTGCTGTACACTCGAGCCGACAAGGCACTTTTCGTACATTCGAAGGTGCGGCGTGCAAGATTGAAGTGGTCCAGCGGTCCCGCGTCACGCGCGAACAAATACTCGGCTTCGATGCTGAATGCTCGAAAGCTGTCTTCTCCTTTGCGGAATATCAAAGCGCTGCTCAGCACCGGCGTCATCATCATCTTGTGAAAATCGATGGCAACACTGTCTGCCAACTCGATACCAGCAAGTTTCCGTCGATGAGTCTTGGAAAAGGCCAAGGCCGCGCCGTGCGCTCCGTCGACGTGAAACCATAGATCATTGGCCTGACAGAATTGTCCGATCGCTCTCAGGTCGTCAAAGGAGCCAGTAGAAGTGGAGCAAGCACTACCGACGACTCCTAGGACTTGTCGTCCCTCAGCTTGGGCGTGCGCAAGTAAATCGGGAAGTAACTCCGTACGCATTTGAAATCGATCGTTCGTCGGCACCAGGATCAAGCCGTCGTTGCCCCAACCCATGATGCGAATGGCCCGATCTACACAGTAGTGAGCTTGGTCGGAAACCAGAATTGAATACTTGCTGCATTCCGTTCCTACTTGCCAATCTTCGCCGTTCCCTCGAGCCGCTCTTGCGGCAAGCATGGCTGTTAAGTTGGCGAGTGTTCCGCCGCTGGTCATGAATCCGTCGGCCGCGTCGGAGAAACCAAAGGCTTCCGCAACTCGCCCCACGACATACTTCTCCATTCCTGTCCCAGCCATGCCCATTTCATAGACCCCAGAACCGTTGTTAAGCATTTCCACTGCCAATGAGGCAAGCTGTGCTGTCGGAACAGGTTCACATATCTGATGTCCGAGAAATCGCGGATCGCTGATCCGCACGCTGCGTGATAGAAATTCTTGTGCAAAGGTTTCGGTCGTGGCGGCCGAGCCCGCAGCAAAGTCTCGCCAAAAGGCAACGGATTCCTCCGGTTCTTGCCACGGGATGGTTTGCTCATGTTCGCCGTTCAGGCTGTCGGCGAGGTGATCGGCTAGCTGGTCAACCAGCTTATGACCTTGCTCTCGAAAAGCTTCGGGATCGTAGGCCTTCCTGAGCAATTCTAGATTGTCGTCACCGCGTTTGTCCGTATTCATGTCATACTACATGTTTATAGCATTTGTATAGC
>PKCQ01000181.1 GCA_002862265.1 Planctomycetaceae bacterium
TTCCCGATGTACTCGTCAGCTTTAAAAGCTCGGAAGCTGAAAGGTCCCGAGCGATACTGAGGGTTTCATTATCTGAAACGAATTCGGTAATTCTGCCAGACGTCCAAAACATATAAAAGTGCGTACCCTCAGGTGCCCAAGCTCCGCAGATGGGACGATCATCATCTGATAGCAGCCCCGAATTCTTTGGATCCTCGTAGTCGATAGTGAATCCGGCCCGATTCCAACTCTCCTGTGGATCGCGGGTATCCAGCATGCGGGCTGCCCCTGAACGCTTCACGAGCATTAACCGAAAAGGATCTTTGGGGTTTGGGACGCAGAAGAAACTACCGAATTCCCGATTGAGAAACTGTTGCCTCATGGTGCTAGACGGACTTCCAAAGAGAGTATGTGCATCGCTGGCGTACAGGATCATCCCACCCTCGTGGGCCAAAGAGATTTCTTGTTGAGTCTTATCGTGAAGTACCCAACGGTCCAACATGCTCGCGGACTTAAGACTCCACTTGCAATACTCCCAGCTTGCCGGCACAGAATCCGATTCTGGTTCCCAGGGATCATTCGCTCCAAAACTCTCTCGTATTTTGGCAACGCTAACAAGAATCTGCGCGCGCGGCGATACTGCAAAATCGATTAGTTCCGCATCGGGCTTGTGTCCAACGTGGTGAAACTCGGAGATAGGGGAAAGCACCTGACCAGTTCTCAAATCAAGACTCACAAGAGAGCTGTCATTCAAGACAAGTGTTGCTCTGTCACTAGCATCGGAAAACGCAACGCTATTGACACTGTCACTGAGCGACAGGGCTTCCCGATCTTTCGTCACAGGAACACCTCGCCATAGTTGCTTTTGGTAATGCACATCCCAAACGATGGATCGGCCATCCTGACTGAGGCCAAGGACTTGCTTTTGGTTGTCAAGAAAGCCTACCCACGCCACGTTGTTTCGCGTTCCGGTTAGCGAGGAGAATTCATTCCAACCTTGGGAGGAACTTGACTCCTTCCAAAGACTGCCGACCGGTGAGTTCGTTCTCAATATGAGACTCCCATCTTCTGCGACGGCTATCGACTGAATCGCTGAGCTGTATTTCTGCGGCATTAGCTCACGAAATCCGTCGCGAACCTGACCATCATTAAGATTGAGAGACGTGAAGAATACTTTGCCATTGCCAAGGCCGAAGAGAATTTTTCCTTTCGAGTACCCAATAGCCGTGATGTCCGCAATCGAAAAAACACTCTTTGTTACACCCGAGAGTTCTACGCGGCGAGATACACTGTTTGGCAAGTCAACAACATGGAGGAAGATGTTTGTATCCAAGCCGACAAGGAGCAGCAAGCAATCCTCAGTGGCAAACTGAGCGTCGATCAGGCGTCCACGAATGTTTTTTATTCGTGTCGGTTCTTGTTGATGCCAGTCTTCCCCTTGAAGACGCCAAATCCAGAGTCCTGAATTAATACCTCCTACGAGCCAATTACGATTCATTTCAATACGAGGAAGGAAGTTGGCGCCCTCAATCGGGAGTACCTTCTCAGGGTTGCTGAATCTGCTCAGAAACAGTGAGGGTGATTTGCCGCTGAAATCTTCTGCCACTGGCTTGATCGAATAGACTAACTGCTCACCTGCTAACCCTAGAGCAAGATCTAGGAAATCGCCGGATAACGTACACTGGGACTCCAAAATCGCGCGATTCCGATCAATCTTCGCTGTCGCAACTTGGACCTTTCCTTCCTCAGTTTGGAAAGCTGCAGCAAGTCTTTGCGTGCTTGGCGAATGTGAGGCTTTAAGTAGCTGCCCGTTGAAAAGAGGCACGATCGCTTCTTGATTTGAAAGCACCCGAATTCGGTTTGTGCCCCAATTGCGAAGCCTCGGTAGAGTGCCTTCGTTCAGTAGCGTTGGATATTGTTCCCGGTTGAGCAGCGACTCATAGGACGAGAGTCCGCTTGCTATGTCATTGCGTCGCAATTGCTCCAAGCACAGCGCAAGCTTGGAATGGTAGTTACTGAGTTCGACGGTTGCCGCGCGTTCTTCCGCTAAGCGTTGTTGCTCGATTGCGTTTTCTTTGCTTTCTTTTGCTTCAGCCGCGCGTTCTTCCGCTAAGCGTTGTTGCTCGATTGCGTTTTCTTTGCTTTCTTTTGCTTCAGCAGCGTTTTTGACCGCTTCATCTGCGTTTAGTTTCGCATTTCTCTGCGCGACGCTTGCAGCGATAGAAAGCCCTAGCATTCCTAGTAATGCTACGCAAACAACTGATGCAAAAGTCCATTTGAGTCGCTGCATTCTGCTCTCGCGCTCCGCAGCTTTTGCTTGAGCCTTCTCGGCCTTATGCATCAGCTCCTTTTCAGCCGAAATACTGGGGTCGAGTGTCGCCAAACAAAGGTCGAAATCCCCACGATCAAAAGCACATTGACTGTAGGCTAGCCTCGCCTGCTTCAGGGAATCGTGAGCAGCATGATTACCCCTCCAAAGCCTGATCGCATCTTGAAATCCAAAGATTGCTCAGAAGCGATTCAAGGACTACTGAGATCGCACTAAATGAATATCAAATATTTATTACAATA
>PKCQ01000524.1 GCA_002862265.1 Planctomycetaceae bacterium
CAAAATCGGCTCCAAAACGGCAAAAAAGCAGCACATGAGGCGTGCGCCACGGGCCCGATATTTCGAGACCACCTGCGAGGGGGTCTTCGCTATCATCGATTATTTCAAGTTTGGCCTCACCACCGCCAAACAGAGTGGTGAATAGCGACTGGAAATGGGCATCTACTGTTTCAAATGCTTCCTGAAGTCGCTTGCGACCCTCTCGGTTGAGCGACGCAATCCCAGCACGCAGCTTGGCAATCGCCTCTTCAACATCCGCACGCTCACCATCAAGAGTGCCAAACTGAGTATTAAGTTCTTCTAGTTCGGTAGTTGCCTGCAAGTTGACACCTCCGAGCCGCTCGCGATCCGTCTTAAGCCGCAGCAAGCGCGAGTCAGCCTCAGCCAGAGTAGGCAACTTGTCCTCTTCGATTAACTCGGCCAGTGCAAGGCAACCCTCCGGCTGTGTCTCAAAGTTCTCCTGAATTTGCCGGACCACGTCAGCGCGTCGGGCCCGGGCACCTTCAAGCTTAGCATCTGCCCGTGCACGAATTTCACGTTGTTCGCTGACATCATTCTGGGCTGAACGCAAAGTCGCGTTCGCTTCCTTCAGTCCGTTCTCAGCTTCCGCCAGCCTGTCCGCCGCGGCACGACGCTCAGTCTCTGCTTGAGTAAGCTCGTTCAACAATTTGGAGCGTATTTCCTCCAGCTGCCCCGGAACCTGAACGACTGCGGCTTTTTCTTCACGGTTCTCTTGCAAACGTTGATTCAGCGTCGTCAACTGCCGTGCACCTTGCTCGGCACGTTCAGACCAGCGTTTGACGTCAGCCGTCAGCTTTTTCTGCTGCTCGTTGCGCTGCTCCCCGGCCCGCTCCAAAACTGTGACTTCAGTTTGCAACTGATTTGACTTGGCACGAGCCGCCTGCACAGTTTCTCGCGAAACAGCCAGCTCTTGATCCAGATGGCTCACATCTGGCAGTTCATGCAACACTTGTTCGCTGGCTGACAAAGCTTCGGTCGCCGCTTTGAGTTCACGCGCAACCGACAACTCGGTCTCGCATAGAGCGGCCAGTCTGACTTCACTCTCCTGTGCTGCGCGCTCTAATTGAGACAACTGACGGTTGGTCTCGGTCAACTCTCCCTGCAAGCGCTTTAGGTCTGCCTTGCACGACACATGTTCGTCTGAAGTTGCTTTCAGATATGCTGTCAACGTGACAACAACAAGTTCGGCCTCCGCGACAGCTGTGGCACCTGCAGCCTGCTCACTGATGAGTTCTTCCAGGCGATTTCGCGCTGCAAGACGTTGCGCAGCAGGTGTCGGCGCATCTGCAGGCGCGACCAGCCCATCCCAGCGCCACAGACCACCATCTTTGGATACGAGACGTTGCCCAGCTTGCAGCTCTAACTGCAACTCATTGCCTTTTTCAGCCTCAACAACACCGATTTGCCGTAACCGCCGTTGTAATTCGACCGGCGCATCAACGAATTCCGCCAGGCTTTTTAGACCATCTGGCAGTTTTCGATCATCACAAGAAGAGTCGTCTGCATCAGCTGAAGCCACTCGCCAATGCATGGCCTCTTCTAATCCAATCGGAAGCCCAAGATCGTCGCCAAGCGCTGCTCCAAGCGCAATCTCATAGCCCTTCGCGACTTTGATTTGTTCAACAATCGGTTGCGCACCATCAGCAACCGTAGACTGGAGCAACTTAGCAAGTGTGTCGCGCTCTGTTTCGACCTGCTTGAGCGCAAGTCGCGCCTGACCGGCCTGGGCTTGCGCAGCTTCCAGCTTTACACGATGAGCCGCAATCTGCTCTTCGATGCGAAGTTGGTCTGCGTTGGTTTTCTCGGAAGCTGCAACCAGCTCATTTGATCGCTCTCTGAGAGTACCCAGTGCTGCTGCATCGGGTGCGGATGCCTTCGCCGCCTCAAGCTGCCGACTGACCTGCTCACTCTGCTGCCTGCCACGATTCACCTGCGCCGTACGTTCTCGACACTCAGCCTCTGCGCTACTGCGTTTCGCCCGCGCTTCGGATTGGCGCGTCATCAGCTCTGTAAGCTTTGCTTCTGATCCGGAGAGCTCTTCAATTGCCAACTTGAGAGACGACCGCAACGACTGATCAGAATTCAACGCCTCTTTGATCTCTGCTTCGAGCTTCTCTAGGTCGGAACTAAGACGTTGTTTCAAGGTTTTAGCTTCCTCAATCAAATCGGTTTCTCGCGAAATATCTGATTCAATGCCGCTGATACGTGCTGCCAGCTCTTCATTGCGTTGCGTTGCTCGACGGACGTCATTGTCCAGGTTCGTCTGCTCATGGCGAAGCCTGGCGAGAACAGCAGCGCGCGTAACTTCTTCGTCGCGAAGCGGCTGCAGCGTTTCACTAAAGTCAGCTTCCAGCTTGATGGCGCTAGCTTCTTTTGCCGTGGCTGCCCCCAGTGCCTCGAGGGCAACCTGCAAAGCAGCCTCGTCATGATCAACTTGAACTTGAGCTTCAGACCAGACGAGGTAGAGCCGCAAAGCTTCCCCCTTTCTGATTTGCTCTGAGAGTTCCCCGTAGCGTCTTGCCTG
>PKCQ01000636.1 GCA_002862265.1 Planctomycetaceae bacterium
ATGAAATACCAGCCTGGCTTCGCGTCACCGCATGGTCGGCAGATGGCGAGATCATGGCGGTGGAGCATCGTGAGCACCTGACTTTCGGCGTGCAGTTCCATCCAGAATCCATCCTTTCATTGCACGGCCCGAAATTGCTACGGAACTTTTTGCAAAGCACTGGCCTGCCGAACTCTGGACAGTTACCTGCATCCGACTTGCGACATCCGCAACAGGTGTCGCCTCCTATCGGCTCCGACTGCTACGCCAGTGCCCAAGACACAGCACAAATGCCTCCAGCCGAAGAGCTACTGCTTACTGGCAAATCGCGGTAGAAAAGCTCTGTCGCACGCGTCTATCGGCCGATAATGAGCGAGACGCTTTTACGCCGTCTTTATAGTAGGATTCGCCAGCATTGCTCTTCTCATTCACGTCTAACCCGTCGCCAAGTTGCTCGGCATACGCCGAAAGTGTTTACGCCTCGCGCTACCGAGGCCGCTCCACCTGCTGTGTGCTTTGCAGATATGCAATCAAGTCGCGGATCTGCTCCGCTGTCAGCTGATCGAGCAATCCGTCTGGCATCGTCGAGTTCTCGGACAGTTTCATTTGGGCGATTTCTTCTCGAGCAATTTTGTACACTTCGTCTTGAGTTGCGATTGTCACCACATTCTCATTCTTCTCAGTTACAAGACCGGTGATGACGCGATCATCTTCTGTGCGAACTAGTGTCGCGCGAAACTCTTTTGTGACCACGGCGCTCGGGTCCACGATGTTGTCGAGTAAGTAATCAAGATTGCTGCGTTGGGCACCGGTGAGATCAGGGCCAAGCTTCCCTCCAGCTCCAAACAGAGAATGACACTTCGAGCAAGACTTGCTGAATAGTGCTCGGCCTGCTGATCTATCTGCTTGTGCAAGAGCATCTTCGGTGAGTTGCTCTCGCAGCTTTGCTTTGAGTTCTTCTTTCTCGGCGGGACGCGCGCGAAGGCGGCCCCAAGTGTCGGCCAGTAACTGGGTAAGCCGGGGGTTTTCGTGACTCACAATCTGCCTGGCTTGATAGGGCGACAGCTCTTCCCGAAGAATCTGATTTCTCTGGATTGCATTCAGGAGATTTTCAGCCCAAGAAGCTCGCGATGCCAATAGCGAAATTACCTGGGAACGCTCCGATGGATGAAACCTTCGGTAGCTCTTAAGAATCATCCCGCTGACTTCCACCCTTTCACTGTTCGCCAAGCCCTTCGCTGCGACGAGATTCAAGAACCGCTTGTTCAGCAGTTTTTCGCATAATTCTTCTGTTCCGAACGCTTTCGCATCGACCAATGATTGCAACGCGGATTTACGTAGCTCTAAACTCGCTTTTTCATCTGCTGCGATTTCCTTCAGTTTGTCCATCGTTTGGCCGTCCCCAAACAGAACATTGAGATATTGCAATGCTGTCGCAAGCTCCTTGTCCTGCTCGGCTTCTGCCTTGAGAGAATCCGTAACGTCGCTCCACTTGTCAGGCTCCAACTCACGCACCCAGCCAGCCAGTGCTCTTGCCGTTCCGAGAACTACATCACGCTTGACACTGGCGGACTTCGAATCTGCAATCTGGTAGAGCTCCTCAAAAGCGGAGCGGTTTTGCTTCATGCCATCTGCGATGCGACGCGCGACCAATTGTCGTGTCTTGGGCCAAGTGCATTTTTCAAAAACACTTAGTAGGTCTGACTGACGGTTCTCTCCCAGCGGAATCAGACCGTACCAGACCATCAGCGGTAAGTTGTGATCTTGCACGTCGACTTTGTGAGACACAAGACCTTCCGCTAGCTCGCGGCGTTGCTCCAAAGGCAGCCGTTGCAACGCACTTGCCAGCTCAAGTCTTACTTTCGAAGAAGTGTCATTCTGTGCCATCTGGACCAAGGCCTGATAGTCCACTGAATCGATAGGTTTACCTGGATTCGTAGGCCGATTGCCATAGGCCGTGTCCAAGTACATGCCGTCTACTGTTAGCCGAACTCCCCAAACTCGCATGTTCTCATCGCTATGAGTTCTCAAGTAGCCGAGTGTCTCTTGGTTAATACGATTCATGGCGATCAACGACCAGAGTCCGCGGAGACGCTTTCCGACAGTCAGGTTGGATGACTCCACCTCCAAAATTTCTCTCGCCGCTGATTCTGCCTTTTTCAACGTCCGCGAATCAGTATCCGTGTCGCGACTCAGTTCACCCAGCAGATCTCGTGCACGTCGCGCAGACCATTCTGATGCGTTTCGCTGCAGAGTCACCAAGGCAAGTGCATCGCTCCGAATCTCGTCACTCGCCAAAGGATTGAAATTCTTTCCACCAGCTTTGCATGAGATTTTGTAAATCCGCCCGCTGGTTCGGTGAACCCCGCTATGCTCGTGACACTCTCCAATGTCGCTCCAATCAACGAGTAACACGTTACCGTCTGGGAGCGGTAGTAACTCCATGCCGCGGAACCATTCATCGTCAGACAGGAGGAAGTCTGGCTCGTGACTGGCAACGTAGCCCGAGCCGTGTCGTTTGAGCGACTCCACGTTGACGCGTCTGCCATGCATGTTGACCGTCA
>PKCQ01000011.1 GCA_002862265.1 Planctomycetaceae bacterium
CCGAAGCCAAACACCGCTTGCGCATGGAGTACTACGCCAAGAATCGGTCTGCGCTGTTTGAGGCTTTGGTGCCGCGATTGACGCGAAACATGGATGCGGCTCAGTATGAAGAACTAAGCGAGAAGCTGGACATGTCATCTGGCACCGTCAAAGTGGCCCTTCATCGGTTGCGTCAGAAGTTTGGCAACTCGCTTCGCGAAGTTGTTTCCGAGACGGTAGAAGATTCACAGGAAGTCGATCTCGAACTTACCGAATTGCTCCAAGTCCTCCGCGACAACGTCGAATAGTAACCGTATCAGCGGTTCTCAGTTTCGGTGGCAGCCTGGTATAGATGCCGCGTCGGTGGCACCCTGCCGCCTTCAGCCTCTTTGGCAGGGGCCTCGGAACCGAGCAGCGCTGTTCAAAGTAAGGCGGCCAGCGTCCTCCGATACGTTATTTGAGTTTCGTCATCTGCTGCTTTAGCAGCTGACGAGCTCGTGCGCGTATTGATGCGCTCGCACCATTATCGCGAGCATCGACGAGCAACTCTGTCACCTCCGCAGAATACTCCTCGTGAAAGTGCGCCAACCGATGAAGAGCGGTCAAAGCCCAGGTGCACACATACTTGTTCTCATCCTGCAGGCATGAACGCCCGAAATGCTCGATTTGCTTTTTGTTTCTGGCTGGAATGTCGAGCCATTGCAAGCACTGGAGGAGGTGCAGCTTAGCAGGCCAAGTGCTCAGCTTTCTCAGGTTCTTAAAAAGATTCTTTCGCAGCTCAACTCCGATCTCATGTCCTTGCTCCAACGAGTGTTTTAGCAGCCATGTTACCGCCGATTGAGTACTTGCTACTGAAGACGCAGCAACCAAGAATTCTAGGAACGCGTCCTGGCGGTGGTTCTGTGTATAGAAAGCTACGAGGCTCTCCGTCTCTTGCTCGTCCCAGTGCTCGAGAGGCTGGGAATCAAACTCTGAATCACTTTGCATCGTTCCGTAGCTGCAAAAAGTGCTCGAAGAAATCATAGATGATCGCATTAGACTCTGGATTCGGAGAATGTTCAGGTCGATTGCTCATGCCAACTCGGTCTTCGAACCCAAGAATCGCATTGACTTCGATCGCACGTCGTAACGCCTGCCAACGCTCAGGGCGATCTTCTGAGCCACCTGAAACGAGAAAGGGCCGAGGAGCCATGAGTGCATGAAGCTCATGAAGTTCCCGGCCTTTATCTCGCAACTTAGGATAAAGTCCGCGAGCGGGATTATCTTCTGTGATCACACCGCGTTTACGCCAGGGCTTGGGGTGATATCCAAGGTACCAAGGTTCCCAGTAGTTCACACTCGGTCGCGACTCGTCAAAAACAATCCCTGGATCGGACCAGGCCGCACAAGCGAACTTGTCGAACAGACAAGAGGCGAACATAGCCCACTTTCCGCCGAAAGAATGCCCAACGATTCCAATACGCTTAGGATCGACTTCGGGCCGCTGGGTCAAAACGTACCAAGCATTGGCTGCTGCGTAGCCGAGCATGGACAGTGGCTGCACCTGCGCAGCTTCGATGCTGGGATGGTAGAGCGAGTAGGTTCGAGCCTTTGTAGCTTCGGTAGTTCCGATGGAAAGAGTGACGAAACCCCGTCGAGCTAACTGCAACGCAAAATCACGGTCCGGCTTACCACCGAGCCCAATTGCAGTCTCTGGTTCGTAAAACACTGTTAACACGGCTGGACGTGGTGATGAGGCGTTTGCAGAATCTGGCACGAGAAGATAGCCAGTCGTCAACTCCGAGGGAGTCCAGCGAAATCGTATTTGGTGCTGAGTGAAGTTCTCTCGTTTCGTCGAGGACAATACTTCAACCTCGGGATTCTTGATCAGCGGCGGCCATTGCCCGAGAAGTTCTGTCCAATCTGCAAGTAGCTCCTTGCGTCGTGTCTGCCACTGCTGAGCATTCGTAACTAGGCTACCACCCCTGAGAATAAGTAGAGAACTGTAACTAGATGCCTCGCCAGCGAATTCCTCAGGTATCTGAAAATAAGCACCGAGCTTTGGCCAGACGTCACCTGCTGCGTCCTCCTGCGCTTGGCCAGACCGCAGTCCAAGCACAACTAGAATCGCTGTTGCCGCGAACTGACGTGTTAGATTGCTGTTTCGCTTTCTCTGCGGCTTGGCGTTTTTTCCATTCTTCGAATTTTCGATTCTATAGCTTCGCCCGCTCATGCTCTCCCTCAGGCAGATCTTTTCGAATCCCCGTCTCTCGCGGTTCTGGGTTTCAACCCTTCTTCACGCCCCGGTGGCTCTGCGGAACGGGTTCCGCGGGATAGAACTTGGAATCCGCGGCACTAGTGGCTTTTCCAACGAACTTGTAACCTCATCCAAGACCAGTCGAAAAGAACAGTAAGAAAGGCCAGGGGTTACAGTGCAAACCCTGGTCCCTCAGAACTTTGTTCAAGACAATTCAAAAATTGTCGTATAGATTGACAACCTCGCCGCCATTGCGTGTGAACAAGGCTTTGAACAAGTCTAAATCGATGTTCTCAGCGAGGAAATGAACTGCAC
>PKCQ01000309.1 GCA_002862265.1 Planctomycetaceae bacterium
AACAGCCACATCAACACCGACGACCAGCAGCACGGTGTGTCCTCCAACAGCCTTCGTTTCGCGAATGCTGTTTTCGAGATTCTTCAACGCTTGCTCACGCACCTTTGCATCAGCGTGCGAATGAGTGGTTTTCCAGTGAGTATTTCCGACGGATCCATCGACCACCAAACCAGTTGCTTCTACAGCCTTCTTGATGTCGTCAACTGGTGCACCTGGGCAACCGATCTCAATACCATCAAAACCAGCTTCCTTCGCCGCCTTGAACTTCGCAGTCAGATCCCCTTTAACCCGAACCATGCCCATCTTTAATGATTTGAACAAACGGCGAGGTTCGGTTTCATGGGTAATCTCACCGGCGGAAGCGTTTGTTATGGATGTAGAACTGGCAACAGCCGCTGCACCGGCACTGGCGGCGACGAACTGGCGGCGTGATGGAAGACGATCACTCATTGGGAGTACTCAAGAACTAAGGGAGGGAGAAAGAGCAGGAGACAGAATCGCTCAGACGAATCATCCTCGAATCTTCAGATTGGCTCATCGATGATTCGAGCAGAACCTTCCGAAAGACCCACGCCAGACAGCTTAACTGGCCGGAGAGGCCCTTGGCAAGCACGCAAGCTCGTTTGCCGGACAAATCAGATTTTGAGCTGGGGAGCCCACTTCTGACCATCATAGCTCAACACCTACGGAATCCCTCGCTTCCCGCCATACCTGCCCCAGCTCTTACAGGGCGATTGCAGAGTGTTCTTGCCAGTGTTGTAGAGCTCTTAACCTTTTAGAATCCAACGCGGAGGTTGATTCCTGACCGATAAGGTCCGTAGTACCGTGAATAGCTGGGAACTGGCCGGCAGTACGGATCAACTACAATGGGCCTTGAGTAGATCACTGGCGCTTGCTGAATGATCACACTCGGCTGATAGCTTGGCCGCTTAGGACCAAGGTAGTAAGGCTGCGAGGGAGCCGGGGCTGGTGCGACTAGGTTTGATGTAGGAAGCGCCGACGTGGTGGTAGAAACTTTTCTAGCTCGAACTTGCGAGGCGAGAGGCGCAGACTGCATCGCGGTCAAAACGATTTCACTCACACCTTGCTGGTGCAACGCAATGATCTCGCTGACTTCCAATCTGCGGTCGACACCACGGCTCTGCAACTGATTCAGTATCAAAGTTTCACTCAGACCACTTTTTGTCAACTGCACGATGTCGTTGGCCGAGATACCTGCGGGTGTCGTCGGCTGCTGAGCAATTTGTTGCTGTTGCGCGTGCTGGCGTTGTTGCTGAGCATAGTAAGCTTGTTGCTGGTAGGCTTGCTGTTGATAGTATCGCTGCCTCGCCAACTGGTCATCCTGCTGCTTGCCGAGAAGCCCTCCAGTCAGCGCACCGACCGCACCGCCGATCAGAACGCCTTCGGGAGTTTCATCATTTTGCTTGCCAATGATGCCTCCAATGACAGCGCCAGCGATACCACCGACGGTTGCGCCATCTTTGGTTCGCGACTGGGCTGAAGCCAACCGCCCGTTCATCAAGCATACGCAGCTTGCCAGAATCACCAGAACGGTCAATCGCATCATTTTATTACCTTGTGACGAGTTCCCCAGATCGAAGTCCATCTAGATCTATCGGCATACCAATTGCAAGGCAATGAAGTAAACAGCAGCCAAACGTCGACAGCATCTAGGTGCTGACCGCAAACTTTCGCAAGGTGCTTATTGTTGGCCTCCAATAGCTCGCAACTTGCTGAAACGCTATGCTGCTTATGCTGTCATTCCACCTTCGTACACTGCGAGCAGATCTCTTGTCTTCGAAGCCGAAACCGAGTTCCCAAAGCCCTCGATTGCCGATGCGAATTGGCTGTCCTGTTTGGAGCTGCGATGACTGGAGCGAGATCGTTTACCCTCCGCGAACGGCTAAGAGCGAGAAACTGGCTTGGTATAGCAGCATGTTTAATACGGTCGAAGGCAATAACAGCTTCTACGCCATTCCTGCCGAAGATCAAGCTCTACGTTGGGCTAGAACTGCGGTTGAGGGATTTCAGTTTTGCATGAAGTTTCCTCGCGAGATTTCGCACGAACGCAGTTTGATCGGCGCGCATGCAGCCACCGACGACTTCCTGCGAGTGTTATACGTGCTGGCCGAGCATGATCGGGCTGGGCCCGCCTTTTTGCAACTCGGACCCGACTTTAGTCCGAGTCAATTTGCTGCGTTAGAGGCTTATCTCTGTAGCCTCCCCACAGATTTGGGCTGGGCCGTAGAGGTGAGACATTTCGACTGGTTTGATTCTGGTACCAATGAGGCTCGGCTGCTCGAGTTGCTCAAGGGGCTCAACATCGATCAATGTCTGTTTGATTCTCGGCCGCTCTATCAGTTGCCGCCTGACGACGAAATTGAAAGAGCTTCGCAGGGCCGCAAGCCGAAATCGCCACTGCGTCGCAATGTCACCGCCAAGCGACCAATGCTGCGAATGGTGGGCCGCAATCGAATAGAGCTAGTCCACAGTTTCATAGACGATTGGCTACCTACACTGAGGCAATG
>PKCQ01000430.1 GCA_002862265.1 Planctomycetaceae bacterium
GTTCGCTGGGGCGTGATGGCTAGCGCCGCAGCGATTACATTGGCCCTGGGTGTTTACTTTATGCTCTCCGATATTGGCGAACTTCGTACCCAAGTTGCAGATTTGGAAGGGCAACTTGCGACCGAGAAGAGATTGGCGGCCAAATTCGCGGAGAAACAAGACGAAGTGATGGTCATAGACCAATGGCTTTCTAATCGTGTGGATTGGCTTATAGAGCTCAGCACGCTGTCGGAAAGACTCCCTGTTGGTCCAGATGCGACGGTCACTAGACTCAACGCCAACTCTTCTGGCGGTGCCGCATCGTTCGATTTGTCGTTGCGAGTTGCGGAACAAGAGGTAGTAGCGGAGTTTGAGCAGAGTGTTCGCAGTGCGAAGTTTTCCGCTAACAGTAAACGCATCAGTCGCTCGCCAGACGCAACTGAGTTCCCATGGCAATTTGAGACCAAGATTGGTTTTGCTGTAACGCCCGAGGCTTGGCACTACGCCGAACCAGCCGATCCGCTAGCTGAGGAAGTGAAAGCAGATGGAAAAGTTGAAGCAGAAGTGGATTCACCCATCGATTCGC
Source organism: Planctomycetaceae bacterium (assembly GCA_002862265.1). Classification (GTDB taxonomy): domain Bacteria; phylum Planctomycetota; class Planctomycetia; order Pirellulales; family Pirellulaceae; genus Aureliella. Next base: position 566 of record PKCQ01000430.1, read on the forward strand.
CGAACGAGTCTCCAGCCATCCCCGTGTCAGTTGGCGCATCGGAAAACAAAGGAGACACGAAATGACTGATCGTACGAAATGGCTCGCACTAGGAGCTTTGTTGGTATTTGGCTTGTATTTTGGGGATTTTAGCTACCGAAGCTGGATTGAAGAGCCTAAAGAACAGCTAGAAGCTCGATACGATTCGTTGCTGAAAGAGATTCGCAACGCCAAAGATACGCAGCGGATTGCAGAGAAGAAAGCCAAGCGCATGGAAGAGTTCGCTCAGCGTGGGCTTCCGTTCGATCCAGTGTTAGCTAGATCCAAGTATCAGCAGTGGCTTCTCGCTCTTGTCGACAAGCATGCGATGGAGTCGCCATCAATTGACGCGGCTCAGCCTTCCGCGATTCAGATCAAGTCGCGTACGAAGCAACGTCAAAAAAACACTTTGGGGCATCGTATCTCATTCACACTACGCACCCGATCGACGCTCACAAAAATTACAGACTTCCTCTACGAGTTTCGGCAGGCTGGTCACCTACATAAAATCGCTTCCCTGTCGCTGAACCCGCTCAATTCGGGAGGCAAAGTCGATTTCGTCGCCAACATCGAGGTGCTGAGCCTCCAAAAGTCAGAGTCGAAAGACAACCTCAGTGACTGGATGTTGCTGCCGGAAGAATCGGTTCCGCGTGATTCCTACGACAAGTTTGTTCGTCGAAATCTGTTCGCTCGAGGATTTGCCAAGGCGTTGTTCGATATTGAGCTCAAGGCGATCACTCGAGATCGTCGAGGAGAACTCGAAGCTTGGTTCAAGCTCGGAGCCTCGAAGCAGACAGTTCAATTGGCGGCTGGGGCCCAAGTGCCTGTGCCGCTACACGATATCGCTGTGGTGGACGTACAGAATGATCAAGTAATGATTCGACTGAATGGCGACGCAAAATGGATCCAGTTGGGGCAGTCCGTGGGTGAGGTGTATTCGGCTGAGGAAACCAGCCCGAGGATTTAGCAGTTAGCGGAGGTCGTCAAGCGATTCGGTGCCCCGAGGAACAAGCCAAAAGAGCTAGCGATTTCGGCTGGGCGTTAAACGAATGGGACGTATCTATGTGTGAGTTTGGGAAATCGATTTCAATGAAACACTTCAAGTCAACTCAACTTTGGATTGCTTTCGTTGTTTTGCTGCTGAGTGCTCAATCGGCTCAAGCTCAGCTGTTTGGTAGTCGCTCTGTTGGAAGTCCGCTTCGTAGTCGCCCCTCGCCGACAAGCAATATGACCATTCAAGAGACAACGGGACAGCTGCAAGGGACGGAAAGATTTGTCAGAGGCAATCGAAGCCGCAACGACTTTGTGGGCTCGGATCGCGGAGAGCTATCCGGCTTCGTCGGTTCACAGCAAGCCATCGGTGTCGGACGAGTTCGGACAACTGCGGAAGACTTTCGAGTGGAAGCAGCTAACACGCGCAATATGAACCGAGCCATGCCCGCTCAACCTACCAAGGGCATTTACCACCCACGTCTCAGAGTGTCCAACATCGAGGCCGCTCGACACGTGGACCGAAACATCCTCTTACAACCAAAACTGACAGCACGCGTGCAGCGTATGCTCGGCGAAGGAGTGAGTGTTCGCGTGGAAAATCGGGTAGCTGTTTTGGATGGCTCTACTACTTCAACGGAGAAGCTCAAGCTGCTGCAGACAATCTTGCTCTTCGAAGCCGGAATCGATGAAGTGCGAACATCCAAGTTAGCTGTAAAATCTTTGAAGTAGCCAAGATTGGTTCCATTCTCAGACCTACTGAACAGTATATTGTGATGTTCTGGAAGCACACACAAGGAAGGTCGTATTGTGGGCACTGCGTTTTATGGAGCGTTTGACGAGGTTCGGGCTGCGTGCAAGAACTCTGACTTGTGAAGAATGTCCTCGCTTTCTCGAGCTGTTAATTATTCGTTCCGTCCATTTGTGTCGAGAAGGTGATCTGACTGTCCCA
>PKCQ01000015.1 GCA_002862265.1 Planctomycetaceae bacterium
TCATGATGAGGAAGTGCCACTTGAATACCTGCCCAGTCGGCATCGCAACCCAGGATCCTGACTTGCGCAAGAAGTTTGCTGGCAAGCCAGAGCACGTGGTGAATTACATTTTCATGGTCGCCGAAGAGGCTCGCCATCTCATGGCTCAACTTGGTTTCCGCACTTGGGAAGAGATGGTCGGTCGCGTTGACGTGCTCGATACACAAGATGCAATCGCTCACTGGAAGGCAGACGGAATTGATCTGACTTCGTTGCTGACACGAGTCGAAGCTCTGAATCCGGAGTCGCCCGAGTATTGCACCATGGAGCAAGACCACGGTCTGGATCTCTCTCTTGATCGAACACAGCTCGTGCCTCAGTGTCAGCCAGCGATTCAAGATGCTCAACCAGTGAAGCTGGAGCTACCGATAATCAATACCAATCGGACGGTAGGCACGATCCTCAGCCATGAAGTCACCAAGGTGCATGGTGCAGATGCCCTTCCCGAAGATACGATTCACCTCAAGTTTGATGGGTCGGCTGGGCAGAGCTTTGGAGCTTGGGCGACGTCTGGAATGACACTCGAGGTCGAAGGCGATTGCAATGACTACGTCGGCAAGGGATTGTCTGGCGGGAAGATTGTAGTCTATCCGCCAAAGGTAAGTTCCTTTGCCGCCGAGGCTAATATCCTTGTCGGGAACGTTTGTCTCTACGGAGCAACCAGTGGAAAGGCATTCTTCCGGGGGCGTGCTGCCGAACGATTCTGTGTCCGCAATAGTGGAGCTTGGGCCGTCGTCGAAGGAGTCGGCGATCATGGTTGTGAGTACATGACTGGCGGTCGAGCGATCGTGTTAGGGCCAACAGGTCGAAACTTTGCAGCCGGAATGTCCGGTGGTATCGCCTATGTTTGGGCTCCCGATCGTGATGATTTCAGACTGAGGTGCAATCTCGGTACGGTGGAGCTGGAAGATCTGGTTGACGAACAAGATCAAAACGAATTGCGCGAGATGCTTCAGCAGCATGTGGAACTTACAGGTTCTCCCGTCGGCAGGGCAGTGCTTGACCACTGGGACGAGTCATTGCCGAAGTTCGTCAAAATAATGCCAACCGATTACAAACGTGTACTGATGCAACGCGTAGCTGAAGAAATAGATGTGGCCGTGACCGTCTAACGTGTCTACGTGTTAGCCATCTTTTCTTTGCACAATTTCCACGAACAATCTTTTACATCTCAAGTAGTACCATGGGAAAGCCAACTGGATTCAAAGAGTTTGACCGCGAGGCGTTGCCTTATCGCGACGAAATAGAGCGTTTGCAAGACTTCGGGGAGATTTTTACCGAAGGCGATGAAGGGCATCTGAAAAGTCAGGGCGCGCGCTGCATGGACTGCGGAGTGCCCTTCTGTCAATCCACAACAGGTTGTCCGATCGACAACCTCATTCCGGAGTGGAATGATTTGGTCTATCGCGGTCGCTGGCGCGAGGCGCTAAACCGATTGCACAAGACGAATAACTTTCCAGAGTTCACCGGGCGAGCTTGCCCAGCTCCTTGCGAAGGAGCTTGTGTACTCGGAATCACTAATCCTCCAGTAACAATTAAAAACATTGAGAACACGATTATCGATCGCGGTTTTGCGGAGGGTTGGGTCAAACCAGAGCCACCGGAATCGCGGACTGGCAATCGTGTCGCTGTCGTGGGTTCGGGGACTGCTGGCTTGGCTGCTGCGGCACAGTTAAACAAAGTTGGCCATCAAGTTACTGTGTTTGAGCGAGCTGACCGCATCGGCGGACTGCTGATGTATGGAATTCCATGGATGAAGCTCGGCAAAAACGTGGTAGAACGACGCATCGATTTGCTTCGGCAAGAAGGCATCGAGTTCGTTACCTGTGCTCACGTCGGCAGGAAAGAGGACTTTGCAGCTGGTCATATGACTCAAATCATGGAGGAGCGAGGGCATGAGATTCAATACATCGATCCCAACGAACTTCTGAAAGAATACCACGCCCTGCTGATGGCGACGGGTGCGACGAAGCCCTTTGATCCTACAGGGCGTTGTCCTGGACGTGATCTTGCTGGCATTTACTTCGCAATGGACTTCCTTACGCGAAACACAAAAAGCCTTCTCGATTCCAAGCTTGAAAATGGTGCTTACACCTCGGCCAAGGACTTGAATGTGATCGTCATTGGGGGGGGGGATACCGGTGCGGACTGCATCGGGACCTCAATGCGTCATGGCTGCAAGAGTGTTGTGAACTTCGAGTTGCTTGATGTTCCACCAGCTGAGCGTGCTGCTAACAACCCATGGCCTGAGTGGCCACGTGTTTATCGTTTGGATTACTCGCACGCGGAAGCGAAGGCCAAATGGGGCGATGATCCGCGAGCATACAATATTATGACGAAGGAATTTGTCGGAGAGAACGGAAAGCTAACTGGCGTGAAGACGGTTCAAGTGGACTGGAGCAAGCCTGGGGAGAAAGCTCCCTTTTCGGAGGTCGAAGGTAGCGAAAAAATCTGGCCAGCAGACCTGGTATTGTTGGCAACC
>PKCQ01000098.1 GCA_002862265.1 Planctomycetaceae bacterium
TCCATCGCAGTCATTATCTTGACCGTCGCAGGTCTCGTCTTCGGGCTCCCCCGCTTCACCTTGGCACGTGATCTCCGTGCCATTCATGGCGCAGACCGTCACGCCGCCACGGCGGCACAGTCCTTCACCAACCTGGCAGGCCATATCAAGGTCGAAGGTTTCATCAATCCGATCGTCGCAGTCGTTATCGCTGTCGTCACACCGCTCTTCATTGCCTGGGAAGTTCTGCGGGTCGGTGTCATCACAGTCATCACACACACCCGAGCCATCTCCATCTTCGTCCACAAGTCGACGGATGTAGCCAGGACCTGATACAACGATGCTGTCGTTCCAATCAGTCGCCAAACTGGTGCAATCCGGAACCAAATCGTTGTCAGCAATTTTCTTGATGTCCAGCCCCGCCCCGAGAGAAAACCGTTCCTGAGCCTGCGAGCTTGCCCAAGGGACGCCAATTAGAAAAGCAAAGAAGCAGCACTGAATTCTCGTTGGGCTCACTAACATGACAAACTTGGGCATTTGCAGAAATCTACTTCGAGTAGAGATTTGAAAGACAAAACAGTCTAACAAAGTGAGACATGGCGGATTCCTGATAACGGACTAAGCGATCAAAGATACCTATTCCGAGGAAGATCGGTCATGAGTTGTCACTTGAAACCGTTCGCAGGACTAGGCTTGCTACTCGATGCTCGCGTCTTGAAGCCTGAGCCCGGTGCGATCGCTACGACTGTGAGCACTCACTGGTATATTTGCGTAATACGAAAAGGAATCACTTGCCATCTTGCGTTTCGCACGCTGGGCATTTCTCAAGCTCTATGGTTAGAAAGACGAGAAAAAGTGTCTGCCAGTCGGTCAGAGTTGTTGATTGAACGCCTCAATTTCCAACGCAATCTCACGCAAAGAGCAGCGGTTTCCGATTTAGGAAACCGACCTGCAAGTTCTCGTGCATCGATACGATCCACCAGATGCAGAGGAATGCAGCACAGTTCCAATCAACCTGTCAAACAACGGCATCAAAATGATTGTCGAGTCGCCCTTGAACTTCGAGGAGAATGTAGAACTTGAGTTCTTCTCAGAATCCAAGCCAAGCCTCTATATGCGCTGCATCGCTTCGTTCAGGGAGCATCGCGGTAATTGGGTCGTCGATTGCGCCACTGATGAACCAATCAATGATGACTTTATCCACCAACTCTGCATCGCCGGAGGAATTGAACGTTGGAGATCAGCTCGACAAAAGACGGAGCTCGACGCCGAGGTTCAGATTCAAGGTATAGCATCGCGTATTCCTATGAAGCTTCTAGACTTTTCTGACACAGGCATCCGCGTTACTTGGGAAGAAGAGTTCGAACAAGGACAGCATGTCAAACTAATCTTGTGTGGTAACGACGGCAGACACATGATCGGTGCTGAACTGCTTGCCAATTCGCGAGTTGAGTTCCCAAAGACGATGGCCGAGCGAGCCGCTGAACAGTTTCAGACGCTTCGAACACGCCCTTGGTTATGGGCTTCTGTAGCAACCGCTGTGATGCTCTTCAGCATTTGGTCTGGGATCATCTAAAGGATTGAGTGCCCAAAGCCAGCAAACGCCTGCGGCTGGTTGCAAAACAAACGTACTCGTTGAAGCTCGCAGGAATTCCCTTCCAGTCCCTTACCCTTGGACTTCAGCTTCGTTAGGAACAGCAGCAGGCGGAGCGATTTGCAGTTGATTCAGCACGTAGAGCCACTGCATTTCAAGGTCCAACTGCTTTTCAACGCGGGCACGCTCCTCTTCCAAAGACTTTTTGAGCATTTCAACGATTTGCAACTGCATCGCAGCTTCTCACAAACGACGATCCACCTCACGTGTCGCAAGAGTGAGCTGAAGTTCGGTGGCCAAGCCTTGCCACTTCTCTGGCGTATTTCTCAATCTTTGCACGGTTGTCCTGAAACGCCTTGACGGTCACACGATGCTCTGCAAGTCGAAGTCGATTGTCAATCTCAGCTGCCGCAACCCGGTTGGCAAGCGTCTGTCCGATCTACTGTGAAGGGTAAAGTGATAGATTGTCGATTTGAACAGAGCCTATGAGCCTATCGAATTGCAGAATAAGAGTTCACCCCCCGCCTGCGTTGCCGCGCCTCGCAGGTCTGTGGTTGTCTCACTGACGCTAGAAACAGGCTGACACGAGGGCGGGGCTTGAATCAGCGGTTGCGTCAAAGCACGTGCTTCATGCAAGGCAGGCGAATGGACTATTGCAAGAAGCACAACCAGAGTGCGTTTTGGCGTCAGAGACGCTCGGCAACAGTTTATCTTCACGCTATATCCCTTCCACAGTGTTGCACACTCATGAATCGTGAGCCATTCTAGCGCCGGTGATTTAGTCCGCAAGTCGCGTTTTCAGCAGGCTACCCAGGGCTTCAACGATCTCAGGGTTTTCTGTAGCAACGTTCTTGGTTTCCGAACCAACGGCGGACCAGTTGTATAACTCATTGTAGCCGTCCTTGTGAGCAATCAAGCGAAACTTCTCAGTGCGAATGGTCTGCG
>PKCQ01000530.1 GCA_002862265.1 Planctomycetaceae bacterium
TTTGAAAAATTTGTTTTTGGGTAGACCTGGTTTTCCTCTTGGTATGGGAGAAAACGTGTTCTCCAGCTACGAAGCCGATTGACCTTGGCGTCAACCGTGTAGGCTGGAGGAAAACAGCCGTAGTCTGGCTCGTAGTTCATCATTACTAAGGAGAGTTACTTCAAGTTGTTCGAGCACCAAAACCTAGGCAAGTGTGGGTGAGTCCCCGATGGTATGAGAAGGCGGAACATAATAACCATGAATAAATTGAGTAACGATCACAGTCAGTATCGGTGGGCTCTTGCGGGCTTGTTGTAAATTCTCCATCTCCCTCACAATCAGGGCTCTCGATCACTGAAGTGGATCATGGCTCCTCGTTCTTTGGCTCAGTCCCAGCATTAGCTCGAGGGTGCAAGCTCGGCAAATAGCGAATACAGACCAGGTGAAAATGTTGCGGTTTGTGAGAATGATTCCAAGATTTACCAAAACTCATCGAATCCTACCTGTTGCGAACTCTGTCTAGCGAAGTTGACGAAACTCTCCCACTGGACGCCTAAAGTCTTGAAGACTTCAGCTACGAAACTGATGGACTCACTCGCTTCCGCGTCGTGCCTTCTAAGATTTTTGTTTCACGCGTAGTGTATGACGCTGACACTTTTTATTTCGATCCTCAAAACAAATTCGACTCACTCCGATGCTAAAGATTGAAGAGCTATCCTACAGTTACCAGGATCGACAAGCTGTGTGTGGAGCGAGCTTTGAAGTACGTGAGGGAGAATGCCTTGGACTGCTTGGCCCGAATGGAGCGGGAAAGACTACGGCTATCTCCTGTATGGTTGGATTGCTCTCTGCTTGGCAGGGGGCCATGTTCTGGCACGGTGAGCCGTTTCAACCTGCATTGCAAGCGTCCGATCGAGGACAGCTTGGTTTTGTCCCACAAGAGATTGCACTCTACGCCAATCTCACTGCCGAGGAGAACTTGGATCTGTTCGGTGAACTGAATGGCCTAGGTAAAGCGGAGCGGCGGAAGGCGGTTGAGAAGAATTTGGAGCTTGCTGGATTGGTAGATCGCCAGAAAGATCTCGTACGGACTTTCAGCGGTGGGATGCAAAGAAGACTGAATCTCGCTGCGGGGTTGATGCACTCGCCATCCCTGGTTCTTTTGGACGAGCCCACGGTCGGGGTGGATCCGCAGAGTCGAAATCACCTTTTCGAAACACTCTTGCAGCTAAAAGCAGACGGAGTTTCACTGCTTTACACGACGCACTTCATGGAGGAGGCACAGAGACTGTGCGATCGAATCGCCATCATGAATGAGGGGAGTGTGATCGCTGTGGGCACACCGCAAGAGCTTGCAGAGCAATCCGGTGAGCCTGAATCCGATCTTGAGAAAATATTCCTTAAACTTACCGGGCGCAGCTTGCGCGACGACTAGGAGGGAGCTGGAAGCTCCGAAAATAGCGTCACAGGAGTCGATCGAAACCAAGAAAGAATCATGCAAACACTTTCCGCCGGCTGGGCTCTGGCTCGTAAAGATCTGAGAAGTTTTTTGCGAGATCGTATTGCGCTAGTACTGAGCATCTTGGTACCTATCGCGTTGGTAACCGTATTCGGCTGGATCATGGCCTACGCCTTCGGTGGAGGTTCCGGCGGGATGCCTCAGGTGCGCTTGCGAGTCGCAGACTTGTCGGAATCGAAGGCGAGCCAGAACTTCGTTGAGTCCCTGCAGAACGCGGACATGCTGCGGGTGCAGAAGGTCGATCTGAGCAATTACCAACTCGCTGTGCAAGATTCAGTAGAAGAACCAGATGGCTCGGTAAGCAATCCCGCGCAGTATGATGAAACTGGGGTGATGAAGAGCCTCGAAAAGATGGTGACGGAGGGCGACGCTCACCACATCTTGGTCATTCCAAAAGATTTCGCTGATAAAATTGCTTAAGAAAATTTACCGGAGTTACGCATGCTGCGTGATCCGGGTAGGCAGATGGAAGATCGCGTGATTCAGATCGGAGTAATGCAAGCCTCGATGGGCGTTTTCGGCGGGACTGTCTTTACCGATGCAATGGACCGTGTTTAAAGCGACCAAGGTATGGACGCTCACGGTATCAGCGTCATTCGCGGCTAGATGGATCAGATTGGGGGCACTATCGAGAGCTTCTACGATGATCAGGCTGAAGACGAACAGCCCAGCAAGGAAGATACTGGCAAAGCCGCAGATGAAAACAAAGAACTGAAGGGCAAAAAGGAAGGGTCGGCCAGCACCATGGATTCGATGATGGAGTTCATGAATCAGATGGTGCCGATGGAAACCAAGGATCTGGCTCCGCCCGATCGCGGCAAACAAGTCACCTACCAGCAAGCACAAAGCGTTGCGGGTATGACAGTGATGATGCTTCTGTTCGCACTCACCAGTTGTGGTAGCGTTCTGTTGGCCGAACGAGAAGAAGGAACCTTGAAGCGATTGTTCGCGCAGCCTGTTTCGCGCAACTCGATCTTGCTAGGCAAGTTCCTGTTTGTGTTTGTCGTCGGCTTG
>PKCQ01000263.1 GCA_002862265.1 Planctomycetaceae bacterium
GTGCACGAAGTCACCAGCCCGCAGGCTTTCGAAGGGCTTAGGATTGAAGGTCGCAAAGTAAGACGCCCCGAACGTACCGTTGCGACTCCTGATCATAATGTACCAACTACGAATCGAAGTTTGCCGATTGCAGATCCAATCTCGAAACAACAGGTCGACACTCTCCGGGCGAATTGCGAAGAGTTTGGAATCCAACTCTACGATTTGGACGATGATCGCCAAGGAGTCGTACACATCATCGGCCCCGAGTTGGGCTACACACAACCGGGCATGACCATCGTTTGCGGAGACAGTCATACCGCAACGCACGGTGCCTTCGGCGCTCTAGCGTTTGGTATCGGTACCAGCGAAGTCGAGCATGTTTTGGCTACGCAAACATTGCTGCAGTATCAACCGAAGACATACGAGCTGAGCGTCAATGGCGAGTTAGGTGAAGGCGTTACTGCTAAGGACTTGATTCTGTACCTGATTGGCCAAATCACCATGCACGGTGGAACTGGCTACGTAATGGAGTATACCGGCTCAGCGATTCGTAATCTGTCCATGGAAGAGCGAATGACCGTTTGCAACATGTCCATCGAGGCTGGGGCTCGGGCGGGTATGATCGCACCCGATCAGACAACCTTCGATTACTTGCGCGGTCGCCCTTTTGCCCCAAAGGACTTTGATGCAGCAGTCAAACGCTGGCAAGAACTGCCATCGGACTCCGGTGCACACTACGATAAGGTCAGCAAGTTTGAAGGTAGTGAGATTGCACCTCAAGTCACTTGGGGCACCAACCCTGGGCAAGTCTGCTCGATCAGCGACGTTGTCCCAGACCCAAGTGACGTCAACGACGAAACGGAACAAAAGACAACAGCTGACTCATTGGCCTACATGGGGCTAACCGCCGGCACTAAGATCGAAGATATCGGGATTGATCGAGTATTTATCGGATCTTGCACGAACGCACGCATCGAAGATCTGAGGGCTGCAGCCAAGGTGGTTCGAGGTCACAAGGTAAGCTCAGCGGTGAAGAATGCGATGGTTGTCCCTGGTAGCGGTTTGGTGAAGAAACAAGCCGAAGAAGAAGGCCTGGATCGCGCCTTTGCCGAAGCTGGATTCGAATGGCGAGAAGCTGGCTGCAGCATGTGCTTGGCGATGAATCCAGATCGACTGGAGCCTGGCGAACGCTGTGCTTCGACGAGCAATCGCAACTTTGAAGGGCGACAAGGAAAAGGCGGCCGAACACACTTGGTTTCTCCTGCTATGGCTGCAGCGGCCGCGATCGAAGGACGCTTTACGGACATCCGCGGCTGGAACTACAAGTATTAGGTCGCCTCAACGATTGGAATCAGAATTTTTTCCTCCAAGAATTAGATCATGCAAGCCTTCACCAAACACGCCGGAACTGTAGCTTTGATGGATCGCGCCAACGTGGACACCGATCAGATCATCCCCAAGCAATTTCTGAAAAGAATCGAACGCACCGGCTTTGGAAAGTACCTTTTCTTCGACTGGCGTTTCCTCGATGACGGTTCGGACAATCCAGATTTCGAATTGAATACACCCGCGTTCGCTAACGCGAGCGTGCTTGTTGCTCGCCGAAACTTCGGCTGTGGTTCTAGCCGCGAGCACGCCGTGTGGGCACTCGACGATTACGGTATTAGGGTAGTCCTAGCACCTTCGTTCGCCGACATCTTCTTCAATAACTGTTTCAAAAACGGCTTGCTGCCAATCAAACTCAGCGAGTCCGAAATTGACGACATCTTTACGCGAGTGAGTGAGCATGAAGGCTACAAACTGAACGTTGATCTGGAAACGTGTCAGATCACGGATGAGCATGGACTTTCGCTTGAGTTCGAGGTACAGGGCTTCCGACGCCAGTGCTTGCTTGACGGATTAGATGACATCGCTCTGACGCTTGAGCACGAAAGCAAAATCGCTGAGTACGAAGAATCCCGCGGTATTGCTGGCTGAGATCCGGCAGAGGAAGTCGTCAAGACTTTCGGCCTGCTTGCCATCCGCGCATGTCGACCGATTCGCCTGAGCTGCAAGCATTATCGAGTAACGGCTGCACTGGACTTCGTATGTCTGCGACAGCCTCCCGCATGCCAACGCCAATATGCGCTGACATTCGATTCCGTCGATCTGAGCGCTCTCTGCAAAATCGAAGTCAACACAGAAATCACTCGTCCTAACAGACTCGTGGACAAGTTTGAATTAATGATTGCTGCTATTCGATGCAATGCCGCTAATCTAGTGCACAAAATCGTGACAGGTGCTCCTTGAACTGCTTAGCCGAGAGGGATTGCCCTGTTGCTTCAGTAAACCGCGACACGACGTAGACCTCAGCAGTAAAGGCTTTGCTAACGGAGTGCTTGACGAAGCGAAAGGCATTGGTTGTCAAAGCCTCTGCAAACTCCGATTTGGCGGGGCTCTCTTTTGAAGAAATTTTGCGGAAGCGCAGTCTTACAAGCCGAGTTGCAACCGATCAGCTTTGGCTTGGCTGCGCAGCCAAGCCAAAG
>PKCQ01000159.1 GCA_002862265.1 Planctomycetaceae bacterium
CATCGACACATGTGGCGTATGAGCGTGGAAAAAGGCCACCTGCCTTTTATCGGGGTTCTTGTGTCAATCCACTCCGTGGATTAGCTTTTCGCAAAACGGTCCAGAGCGATGTTACAACAACCAATCCCGACTTATTTGACCGGAGCATCACAAGGTGTCCAAACAGCGTTCTTTCCGCTCTCTTTCTGCCAAACTTACGGCCCTAACTCTAGCTGCTACATTGCTCGCCGGCTGCGGTGGCAAAGATAAAGAAAACGTTGAATCTGCCGGGGGTGCTGGAGCAGCCTCGGGAGAACCCGTCAAACTACTCGGTTCAGGTGCTAGCTTTCCTGATCCGCTATACCAAAAGTGGTTTAAGGATTTTTCTGCATCGAACCCAGATGTTCGAATTGACTATCAAGCGAAGGGCAGTGGGGCTGGAATTAAAGACTTCACCGCCAAGCTCGTAAACTTTGGCGCCAGCGATGCAGCGATGAAGGACGAAGAGATCGCTAAGGTGGAAGCAGGTGTTCAGATGCTGCCTATGACGGCCGGCGAAGTCGTTCTGGCCTACAACCTGAAGGGCGTCGAAAACCTCAACCTCTCACGCGCAGCCTACATTGGCATCTTCGATGGCACCGTCAAGAAGTGGAACGATCCCAAAATCGTAGAAGCCAATCCAGGCGTCACGCTTCCCGACCAAGAGATCACTGTCGTCACACGAGCCGACAGCAGCGGAACAACTTTCGTTTTCACTCAGCACTTGAGCGCTCTGAGTGAAGCATGGAAGAACGGCCCAGGCACTGGTAAAAAGTTGGACTGGCCCGAAAGCCGGATGATCGCGTCTCCAAAGAATGACGGAGTGACCGCCAGCATTAAGCAGACAGAAGGTGCGATCGGCTATATCGAGTACGGCTTTGCGAAGTTCTCGAAGCTGCCCATGGCTTCGCTCGAAAACAAAGCTGGCAAGTACATCGCACCTGGCCTCGAAAGCGGACAGGCTGCTTTGGCAGGTGTGAAAATGCCTGAGAACTTGCGAGCTTGGCTGCCGGACCCAGAGGCCGAAGCGGCTTATCCAATCGTTACTTATACTTGGCTGCTCTGCTACCAGAAGTACGAAGATCCGGCGGTTGCAGAGACCCTGAAGAAAGTCGTAGAATACTGCTTGACCGAGGGTCAAAAGGTCAGCGACGAAATGGGGTATATCCCTTTGCCTGAAAACGTCGTTGAGACCGTACGCGGCGCACTGGCCAACATCAAGTAGTCCATCTGCCAACCGCGCTAGCGATTAGGCAAAGACAAGATGAACCCAGCACATTCAAGTGCTCCCAAAAATTCGCAGCCCTCTTCGGCCGAAGAGGGCTCGTCTTCTCATTCGGTCGCAGTTCCGCCCTCATCGTTCGATCTCTGGACGAATTTTCTTTTCCGCGGCGCATGTCAGCTCTTTGCATGGCTCACCATTGCACTTCTGGCTTTCATCGTCATCCTGCTCGTAGTGAAAGCGAAGCCCGCGGTAGAAGACTATGGGCTGGGACTCTTGATCGGAACGACCTGGAATCCCAACTCGGATCCACCGAAATACGGAATCTTGCCACAGATTTGGGGGACTTTGTATAGCTCGTTATTGGCGTTGGGTATCGCAGGATTTTTTGGCATCTCCATCGCCATCTATCTCACTCAGGATTTTCTACCAACGTGGTTAGAGTGGCTTTTCAAGAACATCATCGAGTTGCTCGCTGCGATTCCTAGCGTTGTTTACGGGCTCTGGGGCATTTTTGTGGTTATTCCATTCATCAAGCCCGCGTGCAACTGGCTGCATGAGAGTTTTGGTTGGTTCCCCCTGTTCTCCACGTCACTGATCGGGCCTGGAATGTTTCCCGCCACCTTGGTGCTGGCAATCATGATCTTACCGACCGTAACGGCAGTCTCGCGGGACGCGCTGGTTTCAGTTCCAACGAAGATTCGTGAAGCCGCCTTTGGCCTCGGTGCCACCCGTTGGGAAGTGATCCTCAAAGTCATTTTGCCGACGGCCGGAACCGGCATCTTTGGTGCGTTGGTTCTGGGGCTTGGGCGTGCTCTCGGCGAGACCATGGCTTTGGCCATGTTAGTTGGATCGTCGAACAAACTTAGCTGGTCGCTGTTCTCGCCCGCCGATACCCTGGCTGCACTTCTTGCGAACAATTTCAATGAAGCAGGCGAAGTCGAAGTTGGAGTGTTGCTCTATGCCGCCTTGGTATTAATGGCCATAACACTGAGCGTGAACATGGCCGGAACCGCACTGGTGCGCAGAGCGCTCGCGAACTTGGAGGGCACGAAATGACTTCTCCGGACTCGCAAAGCTCACAGGGTGCTGAAGACCAACCTTTGGATCTCAACCGCAACTTCCGCGATCGTCGGACGCTGACCAGCATCGCGCTCAGTACTCTGACGACGGTCGTAACGATCTTAGCCTGTATCCCATTGTTTTCCGTGTTAGCAATGCTCGCTTGGCGTGGCGGCAAACGGCTGAACTGGGCCATCTTC